>DATMZL010000686.1:0-8536 GCA_035607075.1 Polyangia bacterium | reverse complement strand
TCATTCCGCCCATGCCCGGCGTGCCGCCGACGCCGGTCATTCCGCCCATGCCCGGCGTGCCGCCGACGCCGATCATTCCGCCCATGCCCGGCGCGCCACCGACGCCGATCATTCCGCCGGTGCCTGTCGAGCCGCCGGCTCCTGTCGTTCCGCCGGCGCCGGTCGTTCCCGCTGCACCCGTCCCACCGGAGGCACCGGTGCCATCGGCGCCGCTATCGACGTTACCCGCGTGTAGCACCGACGGGCTGCAGCCCGCGCCAACCGTTACCGCGAGGATCGCGACCGCGCCGCCCAGCCAGCCGCGTGCGGCGACCGACGACGCTGATCGCCGCGAGAATGCAGCACGCTGCTCGCGACGAACCCTCCTCGCGCCTGCCATCGGCCCTGTCCCCATCGATCGTCACTTAGGTCGCCAAACTGAACAGTCAACCGTGTGCGTTTGCCGGACACCTGCGCGGCGCTTGTGCGGGACGCACAGCGTTGATTCGCCGAAGTGGCGATCAAACGCGCCGCAGGAGGGGCGTCGAGGTACGTGACGTTGTTCGTCGGACTTACTGGCCCGGCAAGCCGTAGGCGAGGACTCGATCGGTCGCCACGAAGACCTGCCCGTCGTTGATCACGGGCGTGATGAACTTCGCGCCCTGGCCGAGCTCGTCGACGCCCGTGCGCCACAGGACGGTCATCGTCGTCCCGTCGACCGCGTAGAGGATCGGGTGCGCGATGTTGACTCCGTCTCTGGCCATTTCGGCCAGCGAGCTCTCGGCATCGATCACCCACAGCATCGGGTTGCTCGAGCCGTCGCTGGTGACGACAGGCGAGCTCGGGTTGAGGAGCGCGAGCGTGGTCTCCTCGGCGTCGGGCGTGAGGTACGCGGGCTGGCCGGGGAGCACGTTGATCTTGAGCCGGAAGATGTCCGGCGGCGAGTCGAGCAGCGTTCCCGCTGCGTTGGGCGCCTTCGTGTTCCCGGTAACGTAGACGTAGTTGTTGACCGAGTCGGTGAAGAACGCGGGCGTCGTGTGCATGCGCGAAATGACCTTCGTCGCCGACGCTTGATATGGGCCGAACACATTCAGCGGGCCGACGGTGTTGAACTGCGCCTGCGGGTTCGGCCCGAGCAGCGACTGATCGGTCGTCGCGTCCGTGCTGCAGTCCTGGCGCGCGGAGACGGCCGCCGACAAGTGCGCTCGATCGACGAGGTACACGTTGCCTTGCTTCGACCCCAGTACCGCCAATCGCGGCGTGCTGGTCGTGGCGGGATCCAGCGTGATGAGCACGGGGGCGGCGCCGCTGAGGTCGGTGTCCTGCGCTTCCATGTCGCAATAGTTGAACGGCGCATACAGCCCTGTGAGCCCCAAGGTGCTGCCGGGGGCGAACTTGAGGAGCGACTCGCCGTACACATGCGGCGTGGGGCCCAGGCCGACCGGGCTGTTTCCGGTGGTCATGAACATCGTTCCGTCGTCGTCGACGGCGGCCCCGAACTGGCCCCACATGCCGGCGTTCGCGATCTGCCTCGTCTGCGCCGCGCCGGAGAACGAGCTCACGACCGCCGCCGTGTTCGTGTCGACCACGACCATCCAGCCGGCCGCGAGATCGCGCAGTCCGCCGAACGGGACGTAAAGAAGCGATCTGTCGGGGCTCAAGTTGAGCGCGCTGCGCTGCACGGCGCGGCCGGCGGCGTCGAATGTGAAGCTGCCCGGCCCGTTCTGGTTGACGGGCTCCAGCACCGCGTCGTTGATGGTGACCGGCCAACCGGGCAGGACGCTGCCGTCGAGCAGGCTGACCGCGAAGACCTGCCAACCCGCCGTCGCGTCCGCGGACGTGACGTAAATCCGCGGCGACTTCCCATGCACGTCGATGATCGGGGTGCTGAGCACGCCGATCGGAAAGAACGGATTGACCGCGCTACCGGTGCCTCTGACGACAGCCGGCGTGGTGAGCTGCGTCTTCCAGAGGATGGTGCCGGGCGCGGGCGCGCCCGCGTCGTTCGAGGACGGCGCGCTGATCGCGTAGATGAAGCCGTTGCCGGTCGCGGTGACGATCACCGTGAACTTCTTGGCGACGCCGGGCATCGCGACGTTCTTGACGATCAGCGGCGATGCCCACGCGGTCGGCGGATACGTGGTCGTCGTGCCGTCGGCGTTCGTCGCCGTGAACGAGTCGAGCACTGGCGACTGCCATTGCCGCGTCAGGCCCTGCTGCGCGACCGCGCTCGGTGAGAGCTTGCGCTCGGCGGAGTTCCAACCGCTTCGCGAGCGGGTGCCCGTGACGGTCACGATGTCGCCGTCACGCGGGGCATCTAACTCACTTGCGCGCAACGTTTGAACGTCGGCTGTAGAGAGGGGCGCGAAGGGATCGGACGAAACGCACGCGCCTGTCGAAGCGCCGAGCACCAGTGCCAAGGTCGCGACCGTGCGCCTGAAGCCAGAAGCCACGCCAGTTACCGTGCCACCGCCTGCTGCTGAACCTTCAACCATGAGCCACCACCCTTCGTCGGTGCCGGAAATTAGAAGCCCACTTCAGCTAAAGGTCAACGTTGCAGGTCAGCTGCTCGACGCCGCGTACGAGGGCTGTCAACGTGGTGGGCTTCCGCAGGCAAGCGTTGGCGTCCAGCTCGATGTGCTCGAGTCGTGCGCCGGAAATCAGGAGCACGGGCACCTTGGCGTTGGCCGTCGCACGGAGATCGCGAATGAAGTCTCCGCTGCCGATGCCCGGGTTCACGATCACCAGAGCAGGACGAACGCCGCCTGCGAGCTGCGCCAGGGCGGCGTCAGCGTTCGCGACCGACTGCACGACGTATCCCTCGGCGACGAGAGCGACCGCCATGTCCTCTCGTGCTTCCGCGTCGTCGTCGACGATCAGGACGAGCGTTTCCGGTACCACAACCCCCGGCATGGCCACGCGGCTTCGATGCCTGCGTATCAGCAAGCAGTCCCATTCGGAGAAAGCGATGTCATCCGCCATTCGATCGACTTTCACGGCAGCATGATCCGGCCGGGCGCGCTGTTCGCACCCATCTGCGTGTGGCAGCTGTTGCAATCGCCCGATGTCTGCGTCGCCATCATCGCGCGCGTGCCGGCGGCGCTCACGACCTTCGCGCTGAACGGCAGCGCGACCGCGACCGCCGAGTAGAAGTTCCCGGCCGCGTTCGGCGACAACGTCAGCGTCTGCCCGTCGGCCCCGGTGATCACGATCTGCGCGCCGCTCGACGAAGCTGCGCCGTAGCAGAGGTCGGGCTCGTTCACCGTCGGGTAGACTGTGCCCGCGATCGTGAAGCGCGGCCCCTCGCCGCGCGCGTGGCAGTCGATGCACGCTCGCCCCGGGTTCATCTCGGGCGCGCCCCGGTTGCCAAGCGTCCAGGTCTTCATGCTCGTACAGACCGGCGTCGTCGGCGGCGCACCACAGGACGCGCCGGCCGGATAGCCGGCCGTGACCCAGTTCGAGATCGTGGCGACGTCGGCGGCGGGCGCGAGCGTGGTGGGCGGCGGCGGCATCGGCATCGTCGTCGACTGCATCCGCGTCACGGCGACGGCGCCGACCGTCTGCGACGGATTGATCCGCGACGTCGCCATGAACGCCGCCACGCTGGTCAGCGGCGGCGCGCCCGCGGCGGGCGTTGCGCCGTGACACGACCAGCAACGATTCGACAGTACGGCTGAGACGTCGCACGGAAGATCCGTCGCCACCGGCGTACTTGTAGTTCCCGCAGTTCCCGCAGTTCCCGCAGTTCCCGTCGTTCCCGTCCCCATCGTTCCCGCCGTTTCCGTCGTTCCGGTCGTCCCCGCCGATCCCGGCGGCGCCGAGGTGCCGTCCGGCCTGGCGCCGATCTCGCCGACGCAGCCGGGAAAGGCGGCCATGCCCAAGAAAATCGCGGTCGCCGTCCGCATCGCGCGCGCGATCGCGAGGGGCTTTCGTGTCATGCTCGGTCAGGTACCGCGACCCCCGCCGAATCAGGCATCGCACCGCCGGCTGTGCTTCCTTTTCTCATCCTCGTCTTCGTGGACGCGCACGATGCGGCCACGCCGTTGCCGGACACGCTCGCGCGCGCGGCCGAGGAGGCGCTCGGCGCGCAGGTTGCGGTGTCGACACGCCCGTTGGCTGACGACGCGCCCGCTGCCGCGCTGGTCGACGCAGGCCGCGCCGGCCACGCGGCGATCGCCGCGCACTTGCTCTGGCTGGATGACCAGCACGTTCACGCGCGGCTCGACGTGGTCGCCGTCGACGGATCGTTCTCTCGAACCTCGACCGTCGTGTTCGACGCCGCCGATCCGCTGCCGGAGCGGGGACGCGCGATCGGCCTCGTGCTCGCCGCGTTGGTTGCGCCCGAGCGCCAGAAACTGGCCGAATCTGCGCCGACCGTACGCGCCCCGCGCGCGACGGTGGCGGTCGCCGCCGTTCCGACGCCGGCTCCGACGCCGGTACGTCGCTTCGCGCTCGACGCCGCTGCTGAGTGCGGGTGGGCGATCGCAGGCGCAGGCTCCGGCGTGGGCGGTGCGCTCGGGTTGCGCTGGCACCCGACGCGGCGCCTCGGCCTGCGCGTGGGCGCGCAGGGCCGCTTCGGCGAAGTCGCGCGCGCCCAGGCGACCGCGCTCGATCTGGCGGCGGCGGCCGGGATCGTGCTGTTCGCCGTCGCGCCCGCCGACGATCGACACCTCGCGCTGGCGCTCCGGATCGAGGGCCTCTTGCTGTACGAATCGCTCTCGCACCTTTCCGAGGACGACAGCGCGCGGATCCGGGAAGGGCGGTTCCTGCCGGGTGGGCTCGGCCTCGTCGAGCTCCATTGGGCCCTCAGCCCGACGCTGGCGCTCGCGATCGCGGGTGGCGTGGAGGTGGCCTTCGGGCGGACCGACATCTTCGTACACCAGCAAAAAGTCGCTGATCTTGCGCCGTTGCGCGTACTGGCCCAGGCCGGCCTGGTTGCGCGCTTCTGAAACGGACGCTGCCTGTCCGCGGGGCCCTCGCGGTACTCTAGATCCAGTGGCTGTCACTGCGCCCAAGCTCAGGTTGATCCCCGGCCGGCGGGACGCGCCCCCTCCCGCCGAGATGGACGACATCCAGCTGCTCTCCGCTCTTCGTGCGGGAGACGCCGCTGCCGCGTCGGCGCTTTACGAGCGAAGCCGACCTGTCGTCGATCGGACGCTGCGGCGGCTGCTGGGACGGACCGACCCCGAGCACCAGGATCTTTTCCAGCAGACGATGGTCGAGATCGTCCGCGCCGTCGATCGCTACCGCGGTGATTGCCCGCTGGACGCCTGGATCGCCACGCTGGCCGCGCACGTCGTTTACAAACACATCCGGCACCGCAAGGTCGAACGTCGCGTGATCGCCGACGCGCTGCCGTTCGAGCCCGTCGCGTCCGATCAGCCCGCGCTGCGCGCGGTGCTCCGCTCGACGATCGATCGCGTGGGCGTCCACCTCGCCGGACTCGAGCCGGGGCGCGCCTGGGCGTTCCTGCTGCACGACGTGCACGGACACGACATTCGCGAGGTCGCGCAGATCATGGGCGTCAGCGCCGCCGCCGCGCAGAGCCGGCTCGTTCGGGGACGCAAGGAGCTTCATGGTCGGCTGGCCGGCGATCCCGAGCTGGCCGCCGCGCTCGAAGGGAGAGAAGGGGAAGGATGAAGATTCCGGACGAGAGCCCGCGCTACGCCCGCCTCGCCGCCCGCGTGCTCGCGCGGCGCGCCGATGAAGACGAGAGCGCCGCGACCGGCGCGCTGCCCGACCGAACCGCGTCGATGGCGGCGATCGAGCGCGCGTTGCGCGCGCGCCGGCGAGGCCGCGTGACGCCGTGGCTCGGATGGGGTGTCGTCGCCGCCGCCGCCGCGGTGATGCTGGTGATTGGCTGGCAGCGCGTCCACGCGCCCGGCGATGCCGGCGTTGCGAAGTCGGTCGTCGCCGGCGCGGGCACGACAGGCACCGCAGGCGTCACCGTCGCCGTCGTGGACGGCGCCGGGGCCTCGATCGAGACGCCCGCAGGCTGGCGCGCCGCTGCCGCCGGCGATCGGATCGACGCCGGCGCGTCCGTGCGAGCGCCCGACAACGGCCGCCTGCTGCTCGCGCTCGACACAGGCACCCGCCTGCGGCTCGCTGCCGCTGCGCGTGCGCGGGTGTCTGGACTCGGCGCCGTGCAGCGCTTCGATCTTCAGGCGGGCTCGCTGGAAGCCGACGTCGCCAAGCTGCTGCCCGGCAGCCGCTTCCTGATCGCGACCGCCGATGCAGAGGTCGAGGTGCGAGGGACGCGCTTCGAGGTCTCGATCGCGCCCGAACCTTCGGCGTGCGCCCCGTTCGGACGAACGCGGGTCGACGTGCGCGAAGGGGTCGTCGTCGTTCGCTCGGGCGGCGACGAGGTTCGCGTGACGGCGGGCTCGAACTGGCCGGTGTGTGCGCCGCCGGCACCGCCTCCTGTTCGCGCCACCACGCACGCGCGCCGCGTGCGGCCGGCGACGCAGCCCGCAGCCGACACGCAGCCAGCAGCGCCGGCGGCCGCGCCGGCGACCGACCCGTCGACGCTCGTCGAGCAGAACGATCTCTTCGCGGCGGCGCTGGCCGCGCGCCGTCGCGGCGATGCGAAGCAAGCGATTCATTGGTTGGATCGGCTGATCGCGCGCTATCCAGATGGTCCCCTGATCGAAAGCGCGCGGGCGGAGCGACGGCGGTTGATCGAGGCGGGCGGCGGGAGCGCGCCTGTCGAGTGACACGTACCCTGGCGGTGACCGCTGCGCTGGCGGCGATCGCCTTGTCCCCGCTAGCTTGCAACGGCGCGATCCGATTCGATGATCGCGTGGACGGCGGTACGGGCGCCGGGGGAAGCCTTGGTGGGACCGGCGGCAACGGTGGCGGGACCGGTGGCGGCGGTGGCACAGGCGTCGGCGGCGGCGGGACCGGTGGCGACGACACCGGGGGCGGCTGGGAAACCGAGAGCTGCGACGGCGGCTCGTGCATCTCGTGCCGCGCATCCGCGACGTGCGTCGGGAGCTGCGGCATCTCCTGCTCGGCTGAATGTGAGTCGACCAGCCGTTGCGCGTTGACGGCCGGCAGGGGCGCCCAGGTCGCGTGTTCCGAGAACGCGAACTGCACGTTCGTGCTCGGTGAGGGCGGCCGCGCCGCCTGCGCCGCCGGCTCGACCTGCGGCGTCCGTTGCGTCGAGGGATGCGCGCTCGAATGCGACGCTGCCGCGACCTGCCAGCTTCAATGCGGCGTCGGTCCTACGATGACTGTCTCGGGATCCGCGTCCTGTCCTGATCGCTGACGCTCATCGCGCGACGAGCGAGAAACGAAGCGCGACCTCGTCCTTCACGCGCACGCTGCCGCCGGCGGCGCGGACGGGCTCGATGCCGAAATCCGACTGGCGGAGCGTCGTCGATCCGTGCGCGCGAAGCTGGCCGTCAGCGAGTTCGAGGCGCAGCGGGACCTTGATGGACCGCGCGGTGCCGCGAAGCTCGAGCACCCCGCTGACCTCGGCGTCGAATGCGCCGTCGCCTGTCGGCTTCGCCGTCACGGCGTTCGACCGAAAGACGATCGCGGGGTGATGGGCGACGTCGAGGACGCTCGGGCCGAGCATCGTCTCTTGGACCTTGGGCGCGTCGCCGGCGGGCTCGCCACCTGGTTGGACCTCCAAGCTGGTGCTGTCGACCGTGATCGACACGCGGCTCTGGGTCATGTCGGCCGCGAGCTCGACTTGTCCCGACAGTTTTCGCGCGACGACCTCGTGCTCGTGGCCGAACCCCTTCAGGATCCCCGATTTCCCGACGTGGATGGTCAGCGTGCTCTCGGACGGGACGATGCGGTAGGTCCGCTTCGCGGCGGCGTGTGCGACGAGAATAGCGCCACAGAGCAACCCCACGGCCGTTGCGAAACTCCCCAGCCCGATCCTCATAGTCCCTGAACGGTAGTCATCGCGGGTGGTGTCCGCGCGTCGAGGATCTATCTTGGAGACTCATGCGTGGTGCAAGGTTGGGGTGGTTGGCGGTGGGGTTTGCCCTGTTGTCGATTCTGGGTGAAGGCGTGGCGGCAAGCGCCCAGGCGGCGTCCAGACCCGGGGCGCGGCATCGGCATCGCGCCCGACTGGGAACTGGCCGGCTGGTCGCACACCACCGAGCGCTGAAGCGATCTGACTTCAGGGTACAGCCCGACGCGAATGCGCCGCCGGACGTTGCCTTCGTGACGATCACGACTGCTGCCAAGGGAACCTCGTTTTTCGTGGACAGCCGTCGCGTCGGTACCGGATCGAGGGTGCGGCAGTCGCTGCCGCCCGGGTACCACCGATTTCAGGCCGTGCATCCGAGCGGCGCCCGCTGGCAGAAGTACCTGAGCTTCGACGCGGGGGATGATCGCGAGCTGATCATCCATTGGTGAGCTGTTTCGGGAAACGCGCGGTGAACGTCGTCCCGTGTTCCGCGTTCGAGGTCACTTCGATCTTTCCGTGGTGGGCCTTGACCACTTCGTAAACGATATGCAGCCCGAGGCCCGCGCCGCTGGTGTGAGCGCTGGCGTGCCCCTTTTGAAATGGGTCGAAGAGCGTCGGCAAGTCCTCCCCCAT
>DATMZL010000570.1:0-6519 GCA_035607075.1 Polyangia bacterium | reverse complement strand
CTGACCAGCGAGAACGCGTAGCGTTTGGAGAAATCCAGCGACCGGACCAGGCCCGGCCAGATCCCCTGCGCGCGCTCCCATTCGATCCGATCGCCGTGGTGGCGGCGGATCGTCATCAGCTGGTCGCGCAGGAAACGATCGACGGCGCGGCGCACGACGTCGATCGGCGCGGCGACGACGCGGCTGACGACGACGCGGCTGGCGCCCAGCGTGCGCGCGAGCGCGCCGCTCTCTTCCTCAGGCTCGAGCGCGGCGCCTCGGCGCAGCTCCGTCAGCGCTTGCTCGACGGCCTCGCCGCGCAGCCCCGCTTCCTCGCCCAGCCGGACCAGCTCGCCGACGCTCAGCGTTTCGTCCGTTGCGCGTTCGCTGCGCGCCGGGTTCTGCGTGTCTATCTCAGCCGCCCGCCGGAGGACGAAATCGACTTCCCGGCGTGTGAGCTTGTCCGACGGCACGACGGTCGATTATAGCGCGCAGAATCGCGCGTTCACGGCTTCGATCGAATGGGGAACATGAGGCGCATGAGCCATTCGTACACGCGGTCGGGGACGAACGCCCGCAGGCGACCGCCTGTCAGCGACGTCGGTCCGACCGGCCAGCGCAGCCGCGGGTTTTCGCTGGTCGCGGCGCGCTCGATCACGTCGATCAGCGGTTCGAGGTCGTTCTGACGCGCCAGCTTGCCATTCTGGCGCCGGTAGGCGGCCAGCAGGTCGGCGTACGGGCTGTCCGCGCCGCCGGCGGTCGCGGCCAGCCGTTCGTTTTCGTGCAACAGCGTGCGGTACGGCCCGGGCTCGATCAGCACGACGCGGATGCCGAACGGAATCAGCTCCAGGCGCAGGGACTCGATCATCCCTTCCAGAGCCCACTTCGACGCCGTGTAGGGGCCGTTCATCGGGACGGCGACGCGCCCCGACACCGACCCGAGTGTGACCACCGTGCCGCTGCGGCGGGCGCGCATCGCGGGCAGCACGGCGCGCGTCACGCGGTGGACGCCCACGACGTTCGTCTCGAGCTGGGCGCGCAGCTCGTCGGGCGACGTCTCCTCGAGCGCGCCGAACTGGTAGTAGCCGGCGTTGTTCACCAGCACGTCGAGGCGCCCACCCGTCTCGCGCAGGACGTCAGCGGTCGCCGTCGCGACCGAATCGTCGCGGGTGACGTCGAGGGCGGGCGTCGTCAGGCGCCAGCCCGTGTCGGCCGCCCGCGCCCGCAGCTCCGCACCGCGTTCGGGATCGCGCATGCTGGCGAACACGCGCCAGCCGCGTGACGCGAAACGTTCGGCGGTCGCGCGCCCGATGCCGGACGAGCTGCCCGTGATCAGGATGGACCGCGTCGCGTCTGCGCTTGCCGCCTCGGCCATGTGCGTCGCCCTACCCGCGCAGCAAGACGGCCACGACGACGATCGAGAGCAACGCCCACGCGCCCGTGGTCGCCATCCACACCCAGGTGAGCTTCCGGCGGAGCCGCAGCCGCACGAGCGTCCGCAATCCCAGCGCCGCGTCCAGCGCCGACAACACGAGCAGCCCGGCCATCCACGCCAGGTTCACCTGGTCGTGCCGGTCGGGCGCGCGCGCGTATGCCAACGCCCCGACCAGGAACACCGTCCCCAGCAGCATCTGGATGATCGCCTGCCGCGTCGCCCGCGCGCGCAGCTGGGCGGCGCGAACGTGGCGCAGCGAGCGTCCCGCCGACGCCGGTAGCGACGCGGAATCGTGCGACGGCATGCCGCCAGTCTAATACGGCAACCGGTAGCCGGTCTGGACGACGTGCGCGCCGCCAAAGCTCGTGTTCTGGAAGTAGTGGCCGTAGGAGATCTCGAACGTGCCGGCGGAGAACCAGCGCAGGAGGGGGATGGTGCGCAGGGCGTCGGCGTCCCACACCACCTGCACCTCGGGATACACGGTCTGGACCGGGCTCAGCTTGGGATCGGCGGTGTAGTACGTGGCGTCGGTCAGATAACCGGCCGGCGGGTTGGTGCTCACCGCACAAAAGTCTGTGGGCGGAAGCCGCGACGGTCGGGGCGCGGCGCACCAGAAGTTGGCGTGGCTCTGGTGGTAATAGCGCAGCAAGAGGCGGACCTGCGTCGCCGGCGTCAGCTGCTGGTACATCCGTGCTTCGATGGTATGCGACGTGATCAGCCACGGGTCGGACGGCGTCGCGTATTCGCCAGGGTAAAAGTCGAAATAGAAGCGATAGTGGAGCTGGAAGCCGGTCGCCGTCGGCGGGATGTAGTAGGCGAAGCGCCCCGTGACCGCGTTGCGCATCCGGTGCTCCGGAAGGTTCTCGTAGCGCGCCAAGCTCGACACCATCCGGTAGAGATTTCCCTGGAAGCCGTCGAGGTACGCGGCCTCATAGCCCGCCTGCGCGATCGCCACCGGCGACAGGACCTGCGAATAATTGACGCCGCCGAACCAGACGTTGAGCACGCAAAACTCCGCCGGCATCCCGGGATGGCAATCGGGCGTCCTTCCCTTCGCGGTCATCGTGTCGTAGCTGCGTCCGAACGAGAACCGCAACGCCGCCGTGTCCTCCCAGAGGCGCACGCCGTACGCCCCGCTGATGCTGTGCGACCAGTAGTCCGACTCCGCGCTGTACTTGTACGCGAGCGACAGGTCGCTGCGTTCCCAGCGCTTGCGGATGCGCAAACCTGCTTCGTCGCGGACCTCGGTGAACACGTTGTCGACGCTGGTTCCCGCGGCGATCGACGCCGACGTGATCGCGTCGACCAGGAAGTGCGCGCCGACGTCCAGGCCGCTCGGCGATTCGCGCTGCAGCTCCACCATCGGCTGGATCACGCGCGTCGACGCCTCACGGTAGTACGCGCCGCGCACGGTGACGTAGTCGTCGGCCCACGCCGTGCGAACCCCGACGGCGACGAGGCAGACGACCAGCGCTGCGCGGAGCTGCGCGCTACTCGCAGCGAGGCAGGGAAGCTTCAATTGCAGCCACAGCCTCCGCCAGGCTGACCGAAGCCGAGGTCAGAACCTTCGCGCGCGCCCAGCCAGTGCTGGCGGAAGCGATCCTCCTGCGGATCGGCGTCGAACTGCATCGCGCGCTTCGACAGGTGTTCGCGTTGCCACGGCTGGACCGGCGGCGGGCGATGCGCGCAGCCCGCGGCGCCGGCCAGCGCCACTCCGAAAATCAAACAGAGCTTTAAACGCATGGGGAGGACGAACCGCATGCGACCTTTTATCACGGGCGACCGGCGAAACGCGCGCCGCGCCGCCCGTGAATTCGCGTACTGCTGCCCCGATCAGCCGTTGACGATCTTGCAGTCGATCGTGCAGGGCTGGTCCTGGCCGCCGTTGTTCATCCCGAGGTCGCACTGCTCGCCCTCGGCGTCGTCGAGGAGCCCGTCGCCGCAGAAGTGCGGCAGCTTGCAGCCCGGCGCGCAGCCCATCATGTTGCCGTAGGTCGTGGTGTTCATCTTGCTGCCGAGGTCGCACTGCTCGTCGCCGTTCATCATGCCGTCGCCGCAGTACGGGCCGTACTTGCACTCGGCCGTGCAGCCGCCGTAGGAACCGTCGTTGTTCTTGCCGACGCACGAGGGATCCGAGGACGGCGTGGTCGTGCCGCAGTCGCATTCCTCGGCGCCGGTCCGGACGCCGTCGCCGCAATGCGGACCGCAGTTCGACCGGTTGGTCTTGAACCCGCTCAGCGTCAGCTGGTAGTTCGACTCGGTCGGGTGGCGGTCTGCGCCGAAGATGGCGATCTCGTACGTGCGGCCCGCCGTCAGCCCGAGGTTGACGTTGTTACGGACCCGACAGTCGCAATTCGGGATCGTGCAGTTCATGTGGCCGTTGCCGTCGGAGTTCGTCGTCGCGTTCATGGTCAGCATCGTGTACGGGTCGGCCGAGGGACACGGCAAGATCGCCGTTCCGGCAGTGTTGAGCGAGCCGCCCTCAGTGATGGTGGCTATACCCATGGCGTTGACCTGCACCTGGCCCGGGAGGCGCTGGTGCACGCCGCCCAGGTCGACGACGAGGATGCCATTGATGAAGATGAACATGTCGTCGTCGCCGAAGAACTGCAGGCTGAACGGGTCACCTGTGAACGTGAACAGGTAGCGCGCCTCGTCGGTGAACCAGGAGTTGTGGTACCACCCCTGCATTCCCGTGAACCAGGTCCCGTTCGGGCAGAGGTTGTTGGCGTAGTTCGCCGGGATGTTGTTCGACGGCGTGGTCATTCCGCACTGGTTCATCGAGGTCAGCGCCGTCAGCAGGCTCGGCGGGAACAGGTACTGATCGCCCCTGCAATTGGCGTCCTTACCGAAGGCCGTGCTGCTGTACCAGTAAGGCCACAGGTCGCAGAGCAAGGCCTCGCCGTTGGCCGCCGTTTTCATCGCGCCCGGCGCCCCGGCCGCAATGCCGTAGATCGTGTATTGCCCCGGCGGATCGATCGGGAAGAACCCGCCCAGCACCGAGTTGGGCTGGCTGGAGTACTGGTACTGTCCGTTGCCGATCGACGCCATCTCCAGAACGTTGACGGAGTGCGTGCCGCCGGTCGGCGTCCCGTCGACCCACCACTGGCCGAACGACGCCGCGCTCGACACGACCGGCGCCGGGCCGTGGTACATGGGGTGGCCGTTGGGTCCGCCGAGATACGTCATCCCGTATGTCGGGCTTTGATTCGCCAAGATCCCGGGAACGTGACCGCCGTTTCCGTCGTGGCTCCAGTCGATGAACTGGCAGTCGCAGAACAGCGGGTTACCGCCCGCTCCCGTGCGCGCCATGTTGAATACGGGCTTGCCCGGCTGGCCGCCCTGCGTACCGAGGTTCGCCTGCGCGAGGTCCCAGCACCGGTTCGCGGAGTCGTTCTTCTTCGCGGGACCGCTCGAGTTCGGAACGCAGTAGCGTTTGGTGAATGCCAGCGCGCCACCCTGACCGTCGACGCCGGCGATGCTCGGTCCACCGGTGACGGGGGCGCCCAGGTAGAAGAAGTCCGGGTGGCCGCCGGTTACGCTCTCGTTCTTGAAGTCGCGGTAGATGATCGGCAGCTCGAGACACTGGCCGGTGTTACCCGGCTGCGTGCACGCCGCCGTATCATCCTGCGGCATCGCATCGCACATGAAGCCGCCTTCGACCGTGCACGTCGCGGAGCAGCCGTCGCCGTTGTCGTTGTTGCCGTCGTCGCAGCCCTCGCCCGTCTCGACGTTGCCGTTACCGCAGGTCGTGGCGCACGCCTGCGTCTTGCCTGAAGCGTCACGGCAAACCGGTTCCTTCGTGCACGTCTTCGAGCAGCCCGTGGCGTCGCCGAAGAACAGGCCGTTCGGGCCCTTGCAGCCGGTCGGCCAAGGCCCCGTGTTGCTCGTGCCGCAGTCGCAGCCCTCGGTTCCTTCCTTCACCATGTTGCCGCAGATCGACGCCGTGCAAGTGCTCTTGCCGCCCGGCGAACCGGAGCACGTCGCGCCTGGCTCGACCTGGCAGACCGACGAGCATCCGTCGTTGTTTGTCTGGTTGCCGTCGTCGCACGCCTCGCCGCCGATGCGCATGCTGTCGCCGCACGCGGGAACGCAGGGCCGGCCGGGCACGCGGCACTCGTAACCCGTGTCGATCATCTTGCAGTCGGCCGAGCAGCCGTCGCCGGCGACCATGTTGCCGTCGTCGCACGCTTCGGTCGCGCCGAGGATTCCGTCGCCGCAAATGCCGTCCATGTTGCACTTGCTCGGCTCGCCCGTGCACGTCCAGCCCGCGGGGATCTGGCAAATCTTGCTGCAGCCGTCGCCGGGCATGGTGTTCATGTCGTCGCACTGCTCGCCGGGATCCAGCTTGCCGTTCCCGCACTTCGTCAGATCGCCAACCTCGATCGTCATGATGTCGAGACGCGGCGGACCGTCGGTGTTACCGATCCCACCCGTGCCGGGACCGCCGTCCTTGCCCGACGGCTTCATGTTGACGCCGGCACAACTTGCGATCGCGAAGGATAGAGCTACCGCGCCAAGTGAACGAAGATGCCCGCTGCGCATTGGGGGACTCCTAGGTTGGGTTAGGACGAAGGGCGCCCTAATACTCCTCCTCCTTTCATTCCCGGACAAGTACGTCTCGATCCCCGAGCTACAATCAGGTAGCCGTGAGTGGTGAAAGCACCTACCTCATCCTCGACATCGAGACCATCCCCGATCGGGAGCTGTTTACGCCCCCGGAACCGGCGGCGGGAGTCGAGCGTCCCTTCCCGCCGCTATACGCCTGCAAGCCCGTCGTCATCGGCGTCATGTGGCTGGGCGCCGACCTGCTGGTGCGCCGGATCGGTACGTTCGGCGAGGGGAAGGACGAGGCTGGCACAATGACGGACTTCGCGGATTGGATGGGAAAGACCCGCCCGCAGGTGGTCACCTGGAACGGCCGCGGCTTCGACCTGCCGGTGCTGGCGCTGCGCGCGCTGCGCTTCGGCCTCGACTTCCGCTGGTACTACCGGGGCGAGGGCTACCGTTACCGCTTCACCGAGGAGGGTCATCTGGACCTGTGCGACGTCATCTCCGATCACGGCGCGGCCAAGATGACGTCGCTGGACGGCGCGGCGCGGACG
>DATMZL010000974.1:0-2592 GCA_035607075.1 Polyangia bacterium | reverse complement strand
GGTGGCGCCGCACTACGCCGGATACAAAAACCCAAGCGGCAGGCGCGACGGCATCGCGATCGATCTGTGGTGCGAGAGCTGCAAAGAAGGATCGACGCTGACGATCGCGCAGCACAAGGGCATGACCGCGATCGGGTGGCGCAAGGAGGCGCCGCTGTCGCCGCCGCACCCTGATGTCGCCGTCCGCGAAGAGGAACAGGCGTCATGAGCGGGCTGAAACCCAAGCGCGTCGAGCTGTATCGCCCGATCTGGCAGAAGATTAAGGACAATGGCTACGACGTCATCCCGCTGGCGGAGGGCAAGGCGCACCCGTTCAAGGGCTGGCCCGAGCTGCCGAACGGGCCGGGGGACATCGCGCGCTGGAACGGGCGCGCGGCGGCGGTGCGGATGTTCGGCAGCAACCTGCTGGTGATCGACGCGGACACGCGGATGCCGATCGCGCGCGATGCCGTGCTCGGCGTGATCGAGGACGGCTGGCCGGAGTTCTACCGGCAGTGCCTGTGGCGCCACTCGGGCGGGGTCAAGGTCGCGCTGATCGGGCGGACCAAGACCGACCGGCGCACGATGCAGTCGCGCAGCTGGTATCCCGAGCCGGGCGTGATCGACAAGGATCGCAAGAACCAAGTCGAGGTGTTCACCGGAAACTCGCGCAGGTATGTCGGCGTGCACGGCATGCACAGCGAGGGGCGCGAGTATGGCTACGACGGGCCGTCGATCACCGACGTGCGCGAGGACGAGCTGCCGTGGTTTCCCGGCGACGAGCTGTCCGGCATGGTGGACGCCTGCGACGCGGCGATGGAACGCTGCGGGCTGCACGCCTCGCGCGCGGACGCCGCGCGCGGCGGCAGCGACACGGTGGTCTACGACCTCACGCCGGAGATGGTGTTCCGGCTGAAGGACGGCACCGAGCTGACGCTGGCGGCGCTGGAGCGCGAGGTCGAGCAGTACGGCCGGCAGGAGGGCTACGGGACGGTGTTCGACCCGAAGGCGGACACGGCCGACCGGGTGAAGGCCAACATGTCGCCGACCGGGCTGGCGCTGTGGGACACCAAGACGGAGACGTCGCACCGCTGGGCGGCGCGCAAGCCGGTCGAGCCGGCAGTGTTCGCGGCGGAGCTAAAGGCGGTCGCCGAGCTGCACGGCGTCGCGCCGGCGCCGGACGTGCCGAACTGGCGCGAGCGGTACGCGGGGGGCGGCCCGAAGGCGTCGCTGCACAACGCGCGGCTGGCGATCGGCGCGCTCGGCTTTATCTGCTCGCTCGACGTTTTTCATAACAAGATGCTGCTCGGCTCGGCGCACGCGCCGTTGCCGCCGTGCTGCGGCGAGGTGACGGACGCGGGTGTGATGGCGCTGCGGGTGACGCTGTCAGACGCATTCGGTCTTGATTTCACGGAGAAGCACGTGCGCGACGCGGTGGTTGCGCTGGCGGGCGAGTGCCGGTTCAACCCGGTGACCGACATGCTGGCGGAAGCGGAGGCGAACTGGGACGGCGTGGCGCGGCTCGACCGCATGGCAGTGGAGCATTTCAACGCAGCGGACACGCGGGTCAATGCGCAATGCGTGGCCAAGACGCTGATCGCGGCGGTCGCCCGCGCGCGGCGGCCGGGGATCAAGTTCGACAACATCACGGTGCTGGAGGCGCCGGAGGGCTGGAACAAGTCGTCGGCGTGGCTGGTGCTCGCCGGCGCCGAGAACTTCTCGGACGAAAGCATCATCGGCAAGGCGTCGCGCGAGGTGCAGGAGCAGCTCGCCGGGGTGTGGATACACGAGAACGCCGAGCTGGCCGGGATGCGCAAGGCGGAGGTGGAGACGGTGAAGGCGTTCGCCAGCCGGCAGGTCGACCGGGCGCGGCCGGCCTACGGGCACTTCCTCGTCGAGCAGGCGCGGCATTCGATCGAGGTCGGGACGACGAACGGGATCGAGTACCTGCAATCGCAGACGGGCAACCGGCGCTTCTGGCCAATCAAGGTCGAGGCGCCGATCGACCTGCAGCGGCTGCGTTCGGTGCGACTGCAGTTGTGGGGCGAGGCGGCGGCACGGCAATCGGCCGGGGAGGCGCTGACGCTGGATCCCGAGCTGTGGCCTGCGGTCGGTATCGAGCAGGAAGAACGGCGCGTGCGCGATGCGTGGGAAGATTTGCTGGAGGTTGGCTTGAAGGTGGTGACCACGAACACGGGTCCGCTGGCGGGCGTGGCGCGCGTGGTCGGCGTCGTGCAGGTGGCCGACGGCGAGCTGCGGGTGTCGGTGAAGGCGATCTTCGACACCATTATCGGCCTCCCGGCGCACGCGCTGGACGACCGGCACACCAAGCGGCTGGCGAACTGCATGCGGGCGCTCGGGTGGACGCGCGGCCAGTTCAGGATAGGAGGCGAGAAGGCGCGCGGGTATTCGCGTAAGGTAAGCGGTAGCTGAGTATGTTGTGTCCCACGTGTCCCGTGGGACACCGTGGTTCTCCAAGAGTTCTGTATAGTTCCATCTTTCTTATTTTAATAAAAAAGGTGGGACAGGTGGTACAACATTGAAATGGAAGGGAAAAAAGATGGTACGGCTAGGTGGTACAGCGAGGGACAGGGTGGGACGGCTGGCGCTCGC
>DATMZL010001484.1:0-7172 GCA_035607075.1 Polyangia bacterium | reverse complement strand
CGCCTGGATCAGGATCGATCCGCGCGCCTCTTCTTCCGCCTCGGCGCGCATCTCCTCGCGCATCCGCCCCTCGTCGATGCCCTCGGTGTCGATGCCCATCATCATCAGCTGCTGCTTCGCGCGGTTCGCCAGCAGCTGCGCGTAGCGATCGATCAGCGCCGGCGCGACGGCGAAGTCATTGCGTTTGATCAGCTCTTTGATCAGCGCGCGCGTCATCTCGCTTTTGATCCGCCGTTCGTCGCTCTCGACGAGGCGCTCGCGCACCTTGGCGCGCAGGCCCTCCAGCGTCTCCGCCTCGCCGGTGTCCTTAACCATCTCGTCGTCGAGCGCCGGGACCTTCTTCTCGCGGACCTCTTTGATCGTGACGTGCAGGTGCACCTCTTTGCCCACCAGCTCGGGCAGCAGCCCCTCGCCCGACATCGTGTATTCGACTTCGACCGGCTCGGGGCCGATCGGCTTGCGGCGCAGGCGGCTGGCCAGCCCCGGCAGCGCGCCCGCCGTGTCGTTCTCCAGATCCACGGCCGTTTCCTGGCGCTTGAACTTGTGGTCCCCGACCCGCCCCGAAAGCTCCACCAGCAGCAGATCGGTGTCACCGGTCTCGGTGCGGCCCTCGACCGGCTTGAACTCCGTCAGCCGCCGCCGGTATCCCTCCAGCGCCTCCGCGACCGATTCGTCGGTCACGTTGGCGGGGCGGCGCGCCAGCGGCACCCCTGAATAGTCCTTGGGCGTGACCTGGGACCGGACCTCGACGCGCGCCGTGAACTTGAAGGGCGCGCCCGATTTGATCTCCAGCTCCTCGACGGTGGGCGGCGCGACAGGCTGGATCTGGTTCTCGCGGATTGCCTGCCCGAGCGAATGTTCGACAAGGTCGCGGGCCACCTCGTCCTCGACCTGGCGCTTGTACATCTTCTCCAGCAGCGCGCGCGGCACCTTCCCGGGACGGAAGCCGGGCAGCCGCACCCCGCGACGGAGCGAGTCATAAGCCTTCTCGAGCTTGGGCACCACGTCCGCCCAGGGGAGCTCGAACTCGACGCGTTTCTCGACGGGCGAGAGGTCCTCGATCGTTATCTGCATGGGGTGAGTGCCGCTTGTCTACCTTCGCCACCGCCCGGGCGCAAGCAAGGTGGGTGGCCCCCTCGCAATAACTGTTTCTACGTCGCGCTTGCGCGACGGGCCGTGTTTCGTCAGCATTAGCGCGCCATGGGTCTTGCAGGGTTCACGTTAGCGGATCGTTTGGGGGCGAAATCGTCCCCGTGCTCGGTGCCGGGGTGCGCGCGCACCTGGATTTCGATGGCGTCAGCCAAGGGCGCAAAGCTCGGCGGCCGCGGTGCTGCCAGTCCATCCGATCCCGCGTCGTCGATGTGCGACCCCTGCCGCGACGCCTTCGCGAAGGCGAAGGACGCCGAGCGTCCCTGCGATCGCCCGGGCTGCACGGGAACCTGGACCTGGACCGTGGCGCAGCAAATGGAGGCGTTCGCGACCAAGCGGCCGCCGCCGCAAGGTCTGTGCGCCGACGACGAGCGACGCCTCGGGGAGCTGACCGACAAGACGATCCCGTGCGCCGTGCCGGGCTGCGCGCGCACTTCGGCCTTCACGCGCCGCGCGCAGTTGCTGGCCGGCGCGCCCGAGGTCGAGCCGCCGCTGCCGACGCAGCGCTGCGGCCAGTGCGAGGGCGTGTTCCGCAAGCTGAAGGACCGGCCCGTACGCTGCGGCATCAACGGCTGCGACAAGAAGTGGTCGTGGTCGGCGCTCGAGCAGATCGAAGCCTACGCGAGCGGGCTGACCAACGATCCGCCGCGCCGCATGTGCGACCGCTGCAAGGCGGACTTCGGCGCGATCGCCGATCGCGAGGTGCGCTGCCGGACGTCGGGCTGCAAGAAGACCTGGACCTGGACGCGCAGCGATCAGCTGGACGCGTGCCTCGCCGGCAAGCCGCCGCCCAAGGCGCCCCACCGGATGTGCGAGAGCTGCAACGCGATCTACCGGACGTTGCAGGACGTCGAGCGGCCCTGCCGCCGCACCGGATGCAAGGGCGTCTGGATCGACAAGCGCGGTGGTCAGCTGGCGCGCGCCGTGCGCGGCAAGACCGGCGATCCGTATCCGCAGTACTGCGAGGACTGCTCGAAGAACATCGTCGAGCTGGAAGATCGGCAGATCCCCTGCCGCAGCGACAACTGCACCGGCACCTGGACGTGGACGAAGGCGGCGCAGCTGGCGGCCGGCGTGCGTCCCGAGCTGAAGGAGCCCGAGGGCGGCGAGCCGGTCGTCACGTCGACGGTCGACATGGTGGCGGCGGCGGCCGCGGTCGCGGCGGGCGTGCTGCCGCAGGCGGCGGTGACGCCGTCGAGCAAGAAGAACAAGAAGAAGCGCAAGCGCGTCATCAAGCCACCGGAGCGCCGCTGCGAGAACTGCCTCGAGTTCCTCAAGGACAAGAAGACGCTGGAGATCCCTTGCAAGGGATGCGGCACGCAGATCCCCTGGCCGCCCGAGAGTCAGCTGCAGACTCACCTGGGTGCGTGGGCCCAGCCGTCGCTGTGCGGCGCTTGCAAGCGCGACCTCATCGAGGCGGAGCGAGCGGCCGCGCGCGAAGCGCTGCGAAATTCGCATCCGGGGCCAGGGGAGACGCCGCCGGCGCCACCGGTCGAAGCGACCGAACCCGCGAAGGACGAGACGCCCGCCGAACCATCGGCCTGACGCTGGCCAAAACGTTCTTTCCGCCCCGCGCGTCGCGCCGAATCCGCGCGTCCGCGGGGCGCCAAGCAAGCGGCGGGTAGCGCGGTGCAAGCGGCGGGGTTCACGCCGCGCGGTAGCCCGGGTTCACCACCGCAAGCGTACGTTGACGGACGCTCGCGCAGGTTTCGCGCGGGCTCGAACGCTACGGCTCGAACCGCTGCAAACGCCCGCGCGATGCGCCCCGCGGACGCGCGGATTCGGCACTCCGAGGCGATCGATCAGGACTTGAAGCTGTCGGGCAGGCCGTATCAAGCAGGCGTGTCAGGCAGCTGCCGCCAGCTTGCGCGCCAGCGGGTAATCCGCGGGCAGCAGATCCAGCGCGGGCAGCTGCTGCGGCTCGACCCACGCGATCTCCGCGACCTCGATCGCGTGCGGGCGGCCCTCGATGATGCGGCTCGCGTAGACGAGCATGTACAGGTCGAAGTCCGGATAGGCGTGGAACACGACGTCGTGGATGGCGTCGATGGCGATGCCGCAGCCGACCTCCTCACGCAGCTCGCGCACCAGCGCCGCCTCGGGATGCTCGCCCGGTTCCACCTTGCCGCCGGGAAACTCCCACAGGTTCGGCATAGCCTGATCGGCGCGCCGGCGCGACATCAGGATGCGGCCTTCCTCGCGCACCAGCGCCGCGACGACAAGTTTTCGCTCGCGCATGCCGGGCGTCAGCTCACGGCGCGGGCGGCTTCACCGCCGCCGACTGTTTGATGCGCTTGCCGCCGCCCGAGCCGATGGTGTCGACGAGCCGCAGCAGCTCGTCGACGTTGAACGGCTTCTGGATGACGGCCGGCACCGATTCCTCGAGGAAGCGCCGCGCGTCGCCCGAGAACGCCCCGCCTGTGACGAACACGAACCGGCTGGCGAGCGCCGGATAGCGCTGCATGACGGCCGCGTGAAGCTCCATCCCCGACATCTCGGGCATCTGCAGATCGCAAAGGACGACGTCGAAGCGCGCGGCCTCCTTTTCCAGCACGCTCAGCGCCTCGTGCCCGCCGAGCGCGGTCGTCAGGTCGTGCGCGTCGCAGAGCATGCGACGGTACGCCTTGAGCAACAACGCCTCGTCGTCGACCGCCAGGATCCGCCGGCGCTGAAAAACCCGCGACGGCGTCATTTCGGGCAGGGGCGTTCGCGCGGCCGGCGATGCTGCGGCCGTGGCCGGGATGCGCACGCGGAACGTGGCGCCCTCCCCTGGCCGGTTGTCGACGATGATCTCGCCGCCCAGGCTGCGCACGATGCCGAGCGAGATCGGCAGGCCCAGGCCCGTCCCCATCCCGCGCGGCTTGGTCGTGAAGAACGACTCGAAGATCCGGGGCGCCGCATCCGGCGAGATGCCCGGTCCGTTGTCAGACACCTCGACGACGACGTAGTCCCCGTCGTCGAAGCTGCGCACGCGCACCAGGTTGCGCTTCACGTTCACGTCTTCCAGCGCCTGCACGGCGTTCGAGATCAGGTTCAGGAAGACCTGGCCCAGGCGCGGCGCGCTCGCGAGCACCGGCCGGCTCGCGCGCAGATCCTGCTCGACGCGCGCGCGGTACTTCAGCTCGTTGCGCAGCATCGTCAGCGCGGATTCGATGGCGGTGTTGACGCTGATCGGAACGTTGACGTCCTCGTCCGCGTGCGAGAACGACCCCAGATCGCGGACGATCCGCTGGATGCGGGCCATGCCCTCCTTCGATTCCTGAAGGACGGCGCTGGCGTCGAACAGCAGGTTCGACAGCGCGGCCCGCGCGGTGTCGCCGCCCGGCAGCTCGCGCAGCTTGTCCTCGATCAGGCGCATGTGTCCGGTCAGCGCCTCGATGTTCGCCAGCACGAACGCGGCCGGGTTGTTGATCTCGTGCGCGACGCCCGCGGCCAGCATGCCGATCGACGCCAGCTTCTCGGACTGCAGGCGTCCGATCTCGCGCTCGCGTTCGTCGGTCGCGTCGCGGATGTAGAGCACCACGCCCCGCTCCGACAGCGGGTAGGCGCGGGCCGCGTAGGCGCGCCCCTCCAGCGTCAGGCTGCGATCGGCGATGGCGCTGCGTCGGGTGGCCTCACCGGCCACGTCTTGCAGCTCCTGCTTCAGCGCGCTGTCGAACAACCGCTCGCCCTTCGCGTTGGCGACCTTGAGCGCTCCGTTGCGCGCCAGCAGGCAGACGCCGTCCTCGAACACGTCGAACGTCTCGCGCAGCAGATCGCCGCTCGACGACGGGCGCGCGGCGAGCGAAGCCTCCAGGCTGGCCGGCGAGAGGAGCACGAACGGATGGCCGGCCTCCGCGGCGCGCACGAGCGCCGCCGCGATGGAGTCGACCTGTTCCAGCTCCTGCTCGCGAATCCCCAGCGCGCCAGCGGCCGTGCGTCGATCGCCCGCGTCGTTATCGACGAGGAGTATGCGCGCCATGCCGTTCCCCCTTTTGCGAAATGCCCGCCACCGGCGGCCGAGCCGCCGCGTCCAGAACGTCGTGTCGCCGCGCATCGAGCAGGCGCGCCAGCGTCGCGCGCAGCTCGCGCGGCTGCACGGGCTTCGCCAAGTAGTCGTCGAAACCCGCGTGCAGGATGCGCTCGCGATCGCCGGCCATGGCCTGCGCGGTCAGCGCCAGGATCGGAACGTCGCGGCCGCCGGGCAAAGCCCGGATCGCGCCCGTCGCCTGCAGCCCCGACATCCCCGGCATCTGCACGTCCATGATCACCAGGTCGGGCATCTCCGCGCGACATTGGTCGATCGCCTGCCGGCCGCTCGAGGCGGCCGTGATGTCGAACGAGAGCGGCGCGAGCATCTCTCGCAAGGTGAACAGGTTGTCTTCGTTGTCTTCCACGATCAAGACCGTTGTCGGACCGTGCCGGGCGTCCGCAGCATACGCTTCTGCGCGAATATCATCGACCGCCTCGCCTCCCGTCGCTGACAATCGTGAAACGTTTCGTTTTTCGGAAGCGGCGGCGGCGCGCGGAAGCGCCAGCGTAAAACGCGATCCGCTTCCGACCACGCTAGAGACGGAGATCTCGCCGCCCATGAGCCGGGCCAGGCGGCTGGCGATGGCCAGGCCCAGCCCCGCGCCGCCCTGGCGGCGGGCCAGCGTCTGGTCGACCTGAACGAACTCCTCGAAGATATGCTCGAGCTCGGCCTCGGGGATGCCGACGCCCGTGTCCGTCACATGTATGACGACCGCCTCCAGGCTCACACCCGCCGTCAAGCGCACCATCCCGGCGTCGGTGAACTTGATCGCATTCGCGATCAGATTGGTCAGGATCTGGCGAACCCTGTCGACGTCGCAGCGGACCAGCGGCAGGTCGTCGGGCAGCTTCACGCTGACGTTCAGGTCCTTGGCGATCGCCAGCGGCGCCAGCGCCTCGACGATGGCCGCGATCTGCGGCGCCAGGTCGACGTCCTCGGTGTCGACGACCAGATGGCCCGATTCGATGCGCGACAGATCGAGAATGTCGTCGATCAGGCGCAGCAGCGTGTGCCCGTTGCGCGTCATGATCTCGAGGTAGCGGCGCTGATCGACGGTCAGCGGGCCCGCGGTGCCGTCACGTAACAAAGCAGACAGCGCGAGCACGGAGTTGAGCGGCGTCCGGATCTCGTGGCTCATGTTGGCGACGAATGCGCTCTTCAGCCGGTCGGCGTTCGACGCTGTCCGCGAGAGGCCCTCCGCGATTCCATGCAGCGGGGCCACCACACGGCGCATCGCCAGCGCCGCCGCACAACCGGCGACCAACACGCCGCCGACGACGCACGCCGCGAGCCAAAACACTGCGGGAGAACGCGCGAGCGCCGCGATCAGCAGAACTGCCAGCGGCGGCAACAGCACCGCGGCGAGAAAGTAGACCCGCAGCCGGCGGCCCGCCGACAGGGCGTCGGACGTGTCCTCGTAGGAATGATCCTGCTTGTTCGCACCGGTCACGATCGCTGGATCCCGGTCGCCACCGCCGGCGCCTGGCCTTTCTAACCTTGTGCCGCGCGATCGCGGGCGCAAGGCGCGCGGGCGCGGGGGAACGAGCTCAGCCGCTAGCGCAGATCTCAGAAAAATAGCTGCACACCCGCGCTTCGCGCGGGCGCAGCTAGCTCGTCGACGGCGCGGGGGCGGCTTCGTTGCGGGGCCGCTTGTCGAGGACCTCGGCCAGCGCCTCCCGCAGCAGCGGGTGGCGGAACGAATACCCGGTCTCGAGCGTTCGCACGGGCATCGCGCGCTGGCTCGCGAGGATCACCTCGTCCACCAGCTGCGAGCTGAACCGCGCCCGGAGCGCGAACAGCGGCGCCTTCAGCACCGTCGGGCGGCCCAGCACCTCGCCCAGGGCCCGGGCGAATTCGGCGTTCGTGACCGGCTCGGGCGCGACGCAGTTCAGCGGTCCCGAGACCGACTCGTTCGACATCACGTGCCGGATCAGTCCGATCTGATCGTCGAGATGGATCCACGGCAGCCACTGGTCGCCGCTGCCTGCCGGTCCGCCCAGCCCGAGGCGGA
>DATMZL010001652.1:0-5291 GCA_035607075.1 Polyangia bacterium | reverse complement strand
CGCGTCCGAGTTGACCAGCAGAGTGCCGGTCGGCGCCTCCGCGCTCTCCAGCGACACGTCGCGCGTGCGGAACTCGCCTTCCTGCAGCTCGACCCAGTCGGAGAACGGCTTGCGACCCGCCTTGCGCACCTCGATCTGATGGCGGCCTGCGGAGAGCTCGAAGGTGTTCGGAATCGTCCCGCGCGGCACGCCGTCGATCGTCACGTCGCCGCCCGCGCCGTCGGCGCTGGCTTGCAGATTCAGCTTCGCCACGCGCGGCGCGCGCTCCAGCGTCGGCGAGATCGTGGTGTTCTTGCGGACGTCCAGGACCTGTTCGAACGGCTTGAAGCCGGACAGCTCGAGCACGATCTTCACGGCGCCCTTCGGCACCTTGATGGTGATCGGCGTGTAGCCGGCGATGCCGTACAGCTTCGGCTGCTGGCCCGCCGACGAATCCCAATAGACCGCGGCCTGCTGGGGCGAGCTATCGATCTTCAGCTTGTACCTGCCCTTCACGGGCGGGCGCGGCTGCGTCTGCGCCGCGGCGCTCACGGGCATGAACGCCGAGACGGCTGCGAGCGCCGCAATCGACAGAAACGCTACGACACGAACATGACGAATGTTTCGGAGCATGCGCGCCATCGAGCGTAGCGGCGGACGCCGCGCGCCGTCAACAGGAACCCCCTGTTTCGAATGCGCGACCGCGCCGCCGGTCACGGTTTCTCAGGCGGTCTGGCGGCGGTGGATCTCGTCGGCGAACAGGCGCTGCATCAGGCGCGCGATGGCGTGCTTCCCGGCGCCGATGTGGGGCGCCAGCGCCTCGCCAAACTCGGCGGCCGTCTGGAAGCGGTCGTTCGGATCCAGCGCCAGGGCGCGGGTCAAGATCGACGCCGCGGGCTCGGGCAGCGCGCAGATCGCGGCCACATCCTCGCCGGTCGGGCCGTTGGCCGCCCGGTAGAGCGTCTCGAGATCGTTCTCGCCCCAGTACAGCAGCTCGCCCGTCAGGCAGTAGTGCAGCAGCAGGCCCAGCGAGAACAGATCGCTGCGGCCGTCGACCGCGTTCCCGCGCGCCTGCTCGGGTGACATGAAGTTCGCGTTGCCCTTCACCATACCGACCTGCGTCTTGCTGACGCGGCGGTTCGATTTCACGATGCCGAAGTCGGACAGCTTGACCTCGCCCTGGAAGGACACCATCACGTTGCCCGCGGCGACGTCGCGGTGAACGATGCCCATCGGCGCGCCCGTCCTGTCACGCGTGTCGTGCGCGTACGCGAGCGCCTGCAGAACCTCGTGCGCGATGAAGAACGCGATCTCGGGCGACACCCCGCGTCCGCCTCGCTCGTGCTGTCGCAGCATCAGCCGGGCCAGGTCGCGCCCGATGATGTACTCCTGGGTCATGAAGTACTGACTGCCCGCCGTGCCGAAGTCGAACACCGGCACGATGTTGGAGTGAACCAGGCTCGCTTGCAGGCGCGCCTCCTCGACGAACTGGGCGACGGCGTCCTTCTCGGTGGCCAGCTCCGGGCGCAACCGCTTGAGCACGAAGGTGCGGCTGAAGCCCTCGACGCCGCTGACCTCGGCGACGAAGAGCTCCGCCATCCCGCCTTCACCCAGTCGGTCGAGCAAGCGATAGCGGCCCAGCATCGAGACCGGCCCGGTCGAATCGACCACCGGCGCGGTGGCGCCGCCTTCGGTCAGTATCGGAATCGGCGCGGTGCCGCTGCCGGTCTGGGGAACGACCGGCACCCGCCCCGTATCGTCCTGCCAGCCCGGCGCCCCGGGCGCCCAGAACTGCGCCATCGGCTGCTGCGACGAGTTGGTGCGCGGCGGGACGGCGACGTCGGCTATCACCAGGGCGTTGCTCGGCGCGCGACGCCCGAACACCAGCACGCCGATGCCGGCAAGCACCATCACGCCCGTGAGGACGAACGGCAGCGGCCGGATCGGTGGTGCTGGCGGCGGCGGCGCGGCCGCGACGCTGGTCGGAACCGGCGCGAGCCGCGGCGTCCGTCCGAGAACGATCATGGGCGCGCTGTCGGGGAGGATCGGCAACCGCGCGGCGGCGATCAGGAACGGCTTGTTGCCGATCGTGATCGAGCCCGACGCGGCGCCCAGCCGGCGCGCCTGCTTCACGATCGGCTTGTCGAGCATTCCCACCTCGGCGCTCCCGCGCGTGCCGAGGATGCCGCCGTCCACGATCAGGCGCTCGAAGTCGAAGTCCTTGCGGTACGGCCGCCACCACTCTTCGGTGTCGAAGAGGTCCATCAACGTGTTGGCGTCCACGTTCATCTTCACCGCGGCCGCGAGCGGTTCGATCTCGGCGGCCTGCCGGGCCTTGCGCTCGATCGTGCGCAGCTCCTCGGCGTCATACCCTTCGCTGTCGGCCGGCGCCTTCGCGACGACCGCAGCGGCCGCCTCCGCGGCAGCTCGATCGCGAATCGCCAGCCGGTACGAAACGACGCTGAGCGCGGCGCCAGAAATGATCAATGCGGTCCCGGCCAGTCGCGTCGTCACTGACAAGCGATCCCCTCCAGCCTCGTTTGTTGCGAGCCCCGCTTTCCCGCGCGGAACTTTCCTAATTCAGCGTACCGGAATTGTCATCCTCCTAACAACGAAATCTTGCCGATCCTTGCGGCGGTCAATTGCCAGGTTGACGCGGGAAGCTGCCGACGATCGTCAGAAAGCTGGAATCCCTTTTCAGTTCGAGATGATACGGCCTGCGCGTTCGGCGAGCGAGGACGGCGCACCCGTCAGCGCGGACGACCGTGTCGCCGTCAACTCCAACCGGACGACGCCGCTGCAGCTCGCCGGCAACATCCCGCCGTTCGCGACGTCCAGGCTGGCGCAGCTCGCGGCGTTCAGGTCGGCGACGCAGGTATTGATCTCCGCCTGTGTGCTGACCGCGCTGGCCGTGCAGTCGCCGTTGCAGCAGGCGGTGACGCCTGCCGAAACGCAATCGGCGACCTGATCGGCCGGGAACAGCATGCACGCGGCGCTGCCGGCCCGGTTGCAGAACACCTGCATCAACTGCATGCACTGCGCGCCGCGCGTCGCCCCGCCGGTGGGAACGTCGCCGGTGGGAACGTCGCCGCTGGGGACGTCGCCGCTGGGGCCGTCACCGCCGTCGTGCTTGCTGCTCGAGCCCCCACATCCGACCAACCCCACTGCAATCATCATCACGACGCCGGCGCAAAGCTTCATCTGAACCCCTTTCATTTGGGCCGACATTACACCGAGCCGGAGTCGCTCGCGAGAAACCGACGTCACGACGCCGCGACGTCAATAAAGCAGGACGTCGACAGGATCACCGGCGGCGAGCCCGGGCACCGCGGCGTCGACCCGCACCAGCCCGTCGGCGAACACGACGTTGGACAGCGTCGCCGATCCGCCGGGCAGCGGGTCGGCCCATGTCGCGCCGTCCCGTTCCGCGACGCGCACGCGCAGGTAATCCTCGCGCCCGACGACCGAGCGGTGCTCGCGGCTGATGCGCGCCGGGCGGCGCGCCGGCCACGGATCGCGCGCGCCCTCGCCGCCGAGGCGCCACAGCATGGGACGGATGAAGGCGTCGAACACGATCAGCGACGACGTCGGGAACCCCGGCATGCCGACGACGGGTTTGCTCCCTGCGCGCGCGAACAGCGTCGGCTTCCCGGGACGGATGTCGATGCCGTGGAACAGAATGCCCGGCGGGTCCAGGCCGGCGAGCGCGTCGGCTGACACGTCCTTCGTCCCGATCGACGAGCCGCCCGACAGGATGACCGCGTCGTGCTCGTCGAGCATGCGCGCAATCGCCCGGCGCAGCGCGTCCGTTTCGTCGGGGACGATGCCGGCGTGGGTGACGGCGCAGCCGGCGGCTGCCACCTGCGCGCCCAGCGCCGTCTGGTTGGCGTCGCGCACCTGGCCGGGACGCGGCGTCTCGGCGGGATCGCACAGCTCGTTTCCCGTCGAGAGGACGGCCACGCGCGGACGGCGGCGGACGTCCACGATGGTGACACCGAAGGTCGCGAGCATCGCCAGGTCCTGCGGGCGCAGGCGCCGCCCCGCCGGCAGCACGGGCGCGCCGCGCGCGAGATCCTCGCCGCGCTCGACGACGTTGGCGCCGGGCGCGACCGCGCGCGAGATCTCGACCCGCGCGCCGCCGTCCAGCGCGACGGTGTGCTCGACCATCACCACCGCGTCGGCGCCCTCGGGAAGGAAGCCGCCCGTCGCGATGGCGACCGCTTCCGCCGCGCCGACGCCGCGCGGGAACACGTCACCCATCGGGACGGTGCCGGTCACCGCGAGCGCGACCGGCGACAGCGCAGAGGCGCCGCGGACGTCGGCGCCGCGAACCGCGTAGCCGTCCATGACGGCGCGGCGTTCGCCGGGCAGATCGGCGGGCGCCACGAATGCCTCCGACAGCACGCGCCCGACCGCGGCCGAGAGCGCCACCCGCTCCCGTCCCACCGGCGGTGTGTCGGCGAGAATGCGGCGCGCATCGTCCGCCGGAATCAAGGTGAGCGAGGGCGCCGCTTCCGATCTGGCCATCGAGGCGGCCGACTCTACACCGGAAGGACGGAGCGCCGGCGCGCGTAGCCGGTGACGGTCTTGCCCGCGGCGTCCGCGAGCCGCCGGACGAGCTCGGTGCGCAGGTCGTCGCCCGGCACAACCGCGTCGACGTGAAGGTTGGACGCCAGCTTCAGGAGATCGATGTCGGCGCGGTACTGCTCGCGCAGCTGCTCGACATAGGCCGCCCGCTCCGCCTCCGGTTTTTCGGCGATCTTGTTGGCGAAGACGGCGTTCACGGCCGCCTCGGCGCCCATCACCGCGATCATCGCTTGCGGCAGCGCGATGGTCACGTCGGGGTCGAAACCGGGGCCGCACATCGCGTAGAGACCCGCGCCGTAGGCCTTGCGCAGCACGACGCAGATCTTCGGGACGGTGGCGTCGGCGACCGCCGAGATCATCTTGGCGCCATGGCGGATGATCCCCTGCCGCTCGACCGCCTTGCCGATCATGAACCCCGGCACGTCCGCCAGGAACAAGAGCGGGATCCCGAACGCGTCGCACAGCCAGATGAAGCGCGCCGCCTTGTCGGCCGAATCGACGAACAGCACCCCGCCCTTCCACTTCGGCTGGTTGGCGACGACGCCCACGACGCGCCCGTCGAGCCGCGCGAACCCCGTCACGATCTCGCGCGCGAACAGCTTCTTGAGCTCGAAGAAGCTGCCCTCGTCGACGATCGCGTCGATGACCTGGAGCACGTCGAAGGCCTGGTTGTGATTCTTTGGAAGTACCTGATCGACGGGGAGGGCGTCGGCGCGCGGCGGGCG
>DATMZL010000692.1:0-3324 GCA_035607075.1 Polyangia bacterium | reverse complement strand
GGAACGCTGCTTCGCGCGCCTCCCCGCGCGCAGGCGCCGGCAGCGGGACGACCGCGCCCGAGACGCAAGCGATGTCCCGGCTGGGCGCGACGCCGCAGAACGACTGACGGATGAAGCGCGCGATCTTCAACGATGGAGGAGGAGCGGGGGTGTCCCCCCAACATTCGACGGTCGTGCCAGCCGGCGTCGGTTTCACGCCGCAAGCGCCGAAGTCCTGGGCACCCCGACCCGAGATGGCAAGATCCGTGAATGGCCCCGCGAGCGGGGGATACTTGTTCGCGTTTCGGCCACAACAGAAGGGATGGCCGTCCACGTCGAGCGCGCAGGCGGTGGCGCCGCTCGGGGAGAGCGTCACGAGCTTGAATCGCCGGTCGCGCGGAAATTCGATCCGCGGTGTCATGAGGATGTCGTTGAGATCGCCCGCCCAGCACGATCCCAATGCCTCCATCCGCTGGCGAAGTTGTCGACGCGTTTGCTCTCCTTCGATGTTCTCGAGGCAGAGACGGCGCGGAGTAGACAGGACACGCAGGACCCTGCCCGAAGAGACCAAGAACGCCGGCGGCGCGTGATCGTTCGGCGACGAGCGACCGTCGAAAATGTAGCGCCACACCTCGGGGACTTCGTGGCCCACGGTCTGTAGCCACTGACTGATGCTCTCGTCGATGATGAGGCCCTCGACCTCGGGTGCCAGGCAGCGACCATTGTCCACGGCGACGTCGGGGGGGAGCAGCTTCTGTAGTTCGCGGCGTGTCGCGTCTTGCTGCGCTGGGCTGGCGCCGACATGCTGGTCCCAGGCCGGCAACAGGGCGCCGATGGCCGGAAGAAGGGGCCGCGGCCGCCCGATCGGCACATCGCCAGTCTGGTGCTCCGGGTCGACGCGCCGCTTCGGCGCGCGCCGCTCCATCTCGAGCAGCCGTTCGACGGCGATCTGGACGCAGCGATAGGTCGCACGTCCCACCTGGCGGCTCGGAACCACCTTGATGATGCTCAACTTCGCGATCTCGACGATGACGTCTCCAAATTCGCCTCGTGCTTCCGCCTCGGCAGAGCAGCGGCGAAGGTCGGGACCGATCTCCGTCATCATCAGGGGTGCAGGACGTGGCGGCTCGCGCGGGATCTGTTCGCGCGCCTCGGCTTCCGGGCTCGTCGTGAGCGGATCGATCAACCCGAGCAGGGAGAGCACATAGAGACGAGCGATCCTTCTCATGGTGGCGCGCTCGCCATCCTGCCACCGGACGAATCGTTCGACCTCACTCCATCGCACCTTTCTTCGTCTAGCCGAGTTACTGGAAGGTGTGCACTGGGGGAAACCCCAGTGCGCAGATGTCGTTGCGCTTTTGTGCACGCCCGCGACGCGCGCGTTGACCGCCTTGAGGCTGTCCGCATACGCGAGCGTGAAGCCGGCGTCTTTGTGTACGCTGATCAGGTGCAGGCGCCTACTGAGGAAAACCCCAGGCCCGCGTCGCGCCCGACACGTGGGGCGAGGCGCTTGCTGCCGAGCGCCATCGCGCTCTTCGGGTGTAGCGCCACGCACGGAGCGGAGCACCAGACGATCGAGATGGGAAAGGATTCTCGATACGGACTCGCCGCCCAGATATCGGCGTTTCGCCCTGCGCCGCGCGCGCCGTCGCCCGAGGAGCTGCAGGGTGTCTCGATGCCGCCCGGTTCCCGTCTCGAGCGCGTGCTCGGGCAGTACGACATCATGCACGCGGCAGTGATGACTGCCGCGTTTGCGCCCGATGGGCGAACAGCGGTATCCGTCGGACGCGCGGGCGATCTCGTCGTCTGGGACGTGGTGTCGCGCGCCGAAAAGGCTCGGTTCGCCCGATGTCGGGAGGGCGCCGGAGACACGACGGCTCTGGCCGTGTCCATCGACGGGAGCGCTGTTGCGATCGCGGATTCAGATGGTTGGGTCTGCATCCGAGGTCTGCCGGACGGCAGGGTGATTCGGTCATGGGCGGCCCACGACGCCCCGATTCGGACGCTGGCCGTCACCCGTCGCGGTGACCTCTTCAGCTACGGCTACCAGCCTCGCGAGTTCAGCGAGGCAAAGCCGCGCGTCATCCTGAAGACGGACGAACGTGATGGCAGAGTCAGGCGCTGGCGCTTCGATTCCGAAGGCGTGAAGGGAGAGTTCGCGATCGGATCGGCAAGCGCCGTCGAGGTGGCGCCGGATGGTTCGAGCGTGGCCGCGCTGACAACCGACGGTCGCCTTCGGGTCTGGGACGTCGAAGGGCGGCGCCTCTGGACGGCCGCGCGACCTTCACCCGGGCGGTTCGCGTTCGTTACCGGGCACAGGCTGTTGATTCTGGAGGCCGCGCGCATACACGTACTCGACGCGGTCACCGGCAATGACCTTGGTGAGGTCGTCCGCACGACGCCGGTCGCGAAGCCCCTCTTGAGCTGGATGGCGCCGCCGGTCTGGTCGGATTGTCTCGTCGTGACACCCGATGGAAGGCAGGCGATCACCAGCCTGACGCGGGACGGTTACGTCTTCGTCTGGGACGTCGAAGCCAAACGCGAAGCCGCGCACGTCGCCGGTCAGGATCTTGGTGCCTGCTGGGGCAATGCTTCTTTCTCGCCCGACGGTAGCGTCTTGATGACCGCCGGCGAAGATCGCTTGCGGCTCTGGGATTTCAGCCGGACGGCTCCGCTTTCCGATCGCGCCATCCACATCGTCGCGTCATCCGCCGACGGGACGCGGATCGTGACGTACGGGGACGATCGGGAGGCTCGGGTCTGGGATCTCCAAAGCGGCATGGAGCTGACGCGATGGTCAGCGCGGGCTGTGACGTCTCTGGCATTCTCGGCAGACAGTCATCGGGTCGTCGAGTCATCCGCGGAAGGACGCGGGCGCATTCTCGATGCCGCCAGCGGCGCCGTCATCGATGCAGCTCCGAGAACGGGCGCCGATGATCCGGCTGCGGTGAAAGCGCCTCCTCCGGCGTTGATCACCGTGAGTCAGGAACGAAACGGTATGTTGATTCGCGTTCACCGGCGAATCCAGAGTGACGTGAAGGAGATCCTGGTCGGCGGCACAGTGGGCGGCGTTTCGTCGACGGCGGTAACGCCTGACGGTGCTCGCCTGATCGCCGGAACCGTGCGCGGGGTCATTCTGGTTTTCAAGCTCTGAACGCGGCAACGAAGCGTTACGCGGCGGCGAGCTCGTGCGTCGGCACGACCTGGATCTGACCGCGCTTCTCGGGGTGAAGCGCGATGTAGTCGTCGAGGGCGACGAGCGCGTCCGCGCGCGGGAGCGGCGTGGCGCCCGGCGTGACCGCCTTGAGGCTATCCGCGTTGGCGAGCGTGAAGCCGACGTCGTTG
>DATMZL010000463.1:0-3411 GCA_035607075.1 Polyangia bacterium | reverse complement strand
TCCGCCTTCAAACAAACGTGCGAATGCCCCCCACGCCCCGGAGCCCTTCGCCGGCTCGCCGCCCAGGCTCACCACCTGCTCAGCCAGCTTCCCAATGCGCTGCTCGTGCGACCGCCGGCAGTCCTCGAGCTGACCGCGCGTCGGGCTGCTGCCGAGCTTCTCGATGGCTTGACGGTAGGTCTCGACCGCGGCGACCTCGCCGCGCAGCAGTTCGTTCAAAGCATCGACCGACTTGTCTGTTTCGGCTCTCATGCGTACCTGCCTTTCTGATCGAAAGGTAGACATGCTTGCGCCCGCGCCAATCGGTCGATCGGATCGGACGAGCTTCGCTCACGGCGCGGTCTTGCGACCTCGTGGCGTCTTCTTGGCTTTCACCAGCGCGGCCAGATCGGGATCCTTTCGGAACGCGGCGAAGTCCACCTCGCCGGCAGCCCTGTCGCGCAAGCCCGCATCCAGCCCGACCGCGCGCTCGAGCGCCTCGAGCATCTCGGCTTTCCGCTTGGCCAGGCCGTAGGCGCAGGCCAGCTGGTAGTGAGCCTCGGCGTCATCGCCGTCGTTGGCGATGGCGCGGTTGATCAGCTCGAGCGCCTTGTCCATTTCGCGCCTGCGCGCGTGGACATTCCCCAGCAAGCTGAGCGCGTCGTTGTAGTCGGGCTCGATCTCCAGAGCGTGCCGGTACGCGGCCTCCTCCTTGCGCTGGTCGCCCACCTGAAAGTAAAAAATGCCGAGATTCAGCGCGAAGCTGGCCTCGGCGGGATGCTGCTTCAGGGCCTTCTTCGACAGCGCGATCGCCTTCTCGTAGTCCTCGTCCTCGTCCGACGCCTCCTCGATCTGCGCGATCCAGTCGGCGGCGCGCTTCGTCTTCGACAGCATCTTCTTCGTCTTGAGGCTGCCCAGGAACAGGGAGAGCTTCCGGAACTTGGGATAGTTCTCTTCCGGATCGTCGTGGTCGAAACTGTAGACCGCGGGATCGTCCGATCGATCCAGCAGGTTGACGGCGAACATGCGCTGGTTCTCCGGTTCCCAGCCCACGTGGTACAGCAGCCGGCGTCCGTCCTTGTCGCCTGCGTCGTTGTTCTCTGAGGCGCCGCACAGCTCGACATCAATCAATTCGTCATAGTCGGGATCGTCGCGGAAGAACGGCTGCGCGCTCCACGTGACCGCCGTGAAGGAACGGATGGTCGCCGAGACGTTCTCGAGCTGGCCGAGAGGATCCTCATGACCGTCCCATGGGCCCCGTCCCTGGGATGAATAGAAGTGCGCTCCCGACACGAAGCTGGCCACCGACTGCGGCTTCCTGAACTTACCGCCCAGGTTCCGGATCAAGGTCTTCAGTTTGTCGTTCATCGCGCGCGCTCATCATCCCTTCGGAACGACTAAACCGTAAACACCTTACCATCGGGACCTGCTGGCGCCGTCGGGCCGGCGGGACCGACCGGCGTCGAAGGACCACCCGGTCCGGTCCTGGAATCGATCGAGCAGCTGCAGGGCATCGCGTGCACGGGTCGATCGCTAAGGGAGAGTCCGTAGATGACTTGGGTTGCGGCGTGGCCACGTTGCAGGCATGCGCGGCAACCCCCTCTCGGGCGCGTCTCTCCTGCGCGCGTTACCGCGCGCCTTCGACGACCGGCCCCTCTGGGCCCAGCTGAACATCACCTGGCGGTGCAACCTCGATTGCTCCTACTGCACCGAGTACGACAACACGAAGGACCACGTGCCCCACGACGAGGTCGCGCGCTGGATCGACAAGTGTCACGAGCTGGGCGTGCTGCACGCGGATCTGATCGGCGGCGAGCCTCTCCTGCATCCAGATCTCACGCGACTGCTCGCCCGGATCACCCGCCACGGAATGACGACCGGATTGACGACGAACGGATTCCTGCTGACCGAGGAGCGTCTGGAGCAACTGATCGCGGCCGGGCTCGGACGGCTGCAGATCTCGGTGGACAGGGTGCGGCCGCGGCCCGGTACGCCGAAATCCCTGAAGACCTTGAAGGGCAAGATTGATCTCTGCGCCCGGCGGCCGATCTGGTTTCGCGTCAACACCGTCGTGTGCGACGAGACGCTCGACGAAGTCGAGGAGGTGGCGCGCCACTGCTTCGATCGCAACGTGCCGGTCAACTTCTCTATCGTCCACGATCGCGGGCGCCTTCGTCGACGGCTCGACAACGCGCGCTACCTGGAGAAGCTGGCCTGGCTGCGCGCCGAGAAGCAGGCCGGCAAACCCGTCGCGACGCCGTACTTTGTCCTCGATTACTACGTAGAAACGTTGAAAGGCCGCCCGCCCGCCTGGACCTGCCGGGCCGGACAGAAGTGTTTCTACGTCTCCCCGGAGGGGCGTTTTCATTTCTGCTACCACGTGCCGGCGGTCGCTGATTTCGAGTCGGTCACGGGAGCCGATCTGGCGTCGTGGGGAAGCGCGAAAGGGTGTGAGCGCGACTGTGGCGTTGACTGCGTCGTACACACGTCGATGCCGTATACGAACCCTGCGGGCGTGGCGGTGTCGGAGGCCCGCGGCCGGATGGACGGCATCATGAACGCCGTTCGCCTTCGTCTGTCGGACCGAGGTGCTAGATGAGCGGTCGATGCGCGCGCGTACCGAGCTGGCCACGTTTTCGCGCAGCCTGCTGACGTCGCTGCTGACGACGGCGCTGGATTTCGGGGCGCTGATCGGGCTGACCGAGCTGGCGGGCGTCAACTACGTCCTGGCGACTTGGGTCGGCACAATCGTCGGCGCGCTCGCGAATTTCGCGATCAACAAGGTCTGGGCCTTCTACGCCCGTGGTAGCCCGATGATCCCGACCATGACCCGGTTCATCGCCGTCCAGGCCGGCTCGTCCGGGCTTCATACGGCCGGTGTCTGGTTGCTGACGCGGTTCGCGCGCCTGCCCTATCCGATCTCGAAGCTGGTGGTCGCCGCGACCGTCTATCTGACCTGGAACTATCCGCTCAATCGCTGGTTCGTCTTCGGTCGCTACGTCAACGGCCCGCCGGACGCGCGCCGTTCCGCGCCGGACCGGTCCCGCGCGTCTGCCCGCTGACGGGGCCCGCTTCTCCGGGCTTGTCGAGCGTGCCCTCCGGATCGCGCGGCGCCTCGTCGTACTGCTGGCGGCTCGCCTGCATCCCCTCGAGCTTCTTCGCCAGCGTGGGCGACAGCTTGGCGAGCGTGGCGTTGAGCTTCGACATCGCGCCGACCTTCACTTCCGTCGTCGCATCGGTCGCTGCGTGCAGGATCGCCGCCGCGACCTTTTCCGGCTCGATCATCGGCGACGGCAGCTTTGGCTCCTTCTCCATGTAATTCTTGCCGTGCTGCGGGAACGGCGGGTCGACCGCGGTCGGCTGGATCAGCGTGATCGCGACGGCCAGCTTGTCGACCTCCTGCACCTCGACGCGCAGCGCGTCCGTGAATCC
>DATMZL010001544.1:0-11828 GCA_035607075.1 Polyangia bacterium | reverse complement strand
GGCGCGCGCGGCGTCGAAGATCGCGCACCCCAACGTCGTCGACGTCACCGACTCGGGCACCACGCCGGAAGGCGCGTTCTTCTTCGTCATGGAGTTCCTCGAGGGGATCGAGCTGGGCGAGCTCATCTACCGCGAGAAGCGGCTCGACGTCAGGCGCACGCTGATCATCGGCACGCAGATCTGCCGCGCGCTGCAGGCGGCGCACGAAGTGAACGTGATCCACCGCGACCTCAAGCCCGAGAACGTGCTGATCCTGCGGCGCGACGGGCAGCGTGACTACGTCAAGGTGCTGGACTTCGGCATCGCCAAGAGCGGGAACGACGGCGATCTGAAGGAGAGCCAGGGCGGGCAGCGGCGGCTGACCCATCCGGGCATGACGATGGGAACGCCCGAGTACATGGCGCCCGAGCAGGCCTCGGGGAAGCCGGCGGACCCGCGATCGGACGTCTACGCAGTGGGCGGCCTGCTCTACGAGATGCTCTCCGGAAACCCCCCGTACGAGGGGGCGAATTTCATGGAGATTCTGCACAAGAAGGCCAACAGCATGCCCGCGCCGATGTCGACGGTGCGGAACGACGTGCCGGAGAAGCTCGAGGCGCTGATCATGCGCGCGATGGCCAAGGACCCGGCCGAGCGGCCGCAGTCGATGGAGGCGCTGGAGCGCGACCTGAACAACCTTGCGACGCTGTTGTTCTCGAACTTCAGCAGCATGCCGTTCACCGAGCCGGATCCGTCGCCGCCGGCGGGCGTGCTGGGCGCGTTGCCCGGCGTGAAGGCGGCGAACGGGATCGTCGCGCGCATCAGCGCCTGGGATCGCAAGACCAAGGCGGTGGTCGCTTCGGGCGCGGCGATCGGGTTCGCGCTGGCGTTCATCATGGTCGGTCGGGCCAGCCACTCGCCGCGGATTGCGGTCGCGACGCCGCCGGTGGTCGTGGCGGCGCCGCCGCCCGTCGCGCCGCCCGCACCGCCCGTCGCGCCGGCGACGGAGACCAAGCCCGCGACGGAGAAGGCTGAGAAGGCGGCCGAGGAAGACACCCCCGAGGCGTCATCCGAGAAGGGCGAGAAGGACGAAAAGGACGAGAAGGACACGACCGCGAAGTCGGACGGCGACGTCGAGACGACCGGAAAGACGCGTCCCGTGCGCGCATCCGGCGGCGGTGCCGAGGCCCGGAAGATGCTGGCCGAAGGCGAGCGGATGCTGCGGGCCGAACGGTTCGCGGAGGCGCGTGAGATCTTTCAGAAGCTGACGAAGGCGAAGAAGGAACGCGGACCGGCGCTGGTCGGCCTCGCCGAGATCTCGTTCCAGGAGAAGAGGTACTCGGAGGCGGCGCGCACCGCCGAGAAGGCGGCCGGCAGCGGTGGCGGCGTGAAGGCGCGCGTGCTGCTCGGCGACGCGCATTTCCGCCAGGCGCGCTACAAGGAAGCTGCCCGGGCCTACGAGGACGCGCTGAAGATGGATCCCGGGAACGCGAGCGCGAAGAGCGGCCTCGCCCTCGCCAACAAGCGCATGTAACTATGGGAACCCTCAAAGGGTTCCCAACCCTCCCGCGATGGTACGCGGCTAGCAAAGCTCGCCGGCGAATTCGCGCGGGCGTCAGGGCTCGGGCACCACGACGCACGAGACGCCGCCGGGACAGGGACGCGGGAGTGGCGGGGGGCTGGTCACGTCGCCGCGCTTCTGGATGGCCGGCGAGACCGCGGTCTCCTTCTTCGTCGCGGTGATCGAGCTGAGGTCATCGTCGACGCAAAGGCGGGCGGCGTGCTCGAGCTCCTCCGTGCGCTCGGCGATCAACCTCAGGCGCGTGAGCGCGTGGTCTCGGTCGCCCGCCGAGAGGCCGGCCGGATCGGTGAGGCGTCGCATCTCGTCGCGGGCGAGCGCGACGTGCACCTGCGCCTCGGCCAGCCGCTGCGCGACGCAGCTCGCGTGATATTGCGTGTCGTTCGCGCTCCGCAACAGGGCCCGGAGTTTCACGGGGGCGGCGTCGATCGCGGCCTGTTGCGCCTGTGCCTGGCGAAGCGCCTCGGGGCCGGTCTTCGGCGCCGACTCCGGTCGGACGGCTGCGGCCGCGCCGCCGGTTTCGGTGGCGGCTGCGGGCACGATCGGCATCGGCGCCATCAGCAGACGCAGCAGCAACAACAGTATCGACACACCGCCTCCAGCACCCCTCCGGCGCGCTACGGAACGAACCTGAGCATCAACCGCGTCTGGTCAAGGACGAGGTCGCTGCGGTCGAGGTGCGCGGACAGGGAAATGCGGTGGTGTCGTAAGATGCGCGAATGGGCCGGCGCGCATACCGCGCATATATCGCGCTGACGGTGGCCGCGTGCACGGCCGCTGCGCTCGCAGCGATCGCAGCGAAGCGGCGCGCGCTGGCGGCCGACCTGGGGGTAGCCCGCGATCTTCACGGCGCCGACTACGCTGGCTCGGCCGCATGCCGCGGCTGCCATCCGGATCACACCACGACATGGTCGCGGACGTTCCACCGCACGATGACCACCGAGGCGACGCCCGCGAATGTTCGGGGCGATTTCTCGGGCGCGACGCTGCGGCACGCCGGCGTCGAGGCGCGCATGGATCGGGCCGCCGACGGCAGCTATCAGATGACGTTCGCGGCACCGGGCTCGCCGCCCCGGACCGCGAAGGTGGTCCGCGCCGTCGGGTCGCGCCGTTACCAGCAGTACCTGGCCGCCGACGGGGACGCGCTGTGGCGGCTGCCCGTCGCCTACCACATCGAGGAGAAGCGCTGGTTTCCTATGACGGGGGCATTCCTGTTCGCGGACGACACGCGCATCGACGATCTCGCGCGCCCGCGCTACGGCGGCGGTGTGTTCGATCGGCACGTCACGCGCTGGAACGACAACTGCGTCTTCTGTCACAACGTCGCGCCCAACCCAGGGCGCGATCCGTCGACGGGCGCGTTCCAGACGACGGTCGCCGAGCTCGGAATCGCGTGCGAGGCCTGCCACGGTCCAGGCGCGGAGCACGCGCGCGCCAACGCCGATCCGGCGCGGCGCTACGCGCTTCACCTGGGTGGGCGCGCCGACCCGACGATCGTCAACCCGTCGCGGTTATCGCCGGCGCGGTCGGCGGACGTGTGCGGCCGCTGCCACGGCCAGAGGATCACGGCAGACGTCGCGCCGTTCATGGCGCACGGCGATCCGTTCGTCGCGGGAGACGATCTCGGGCGCTACAGCCGGCCGCTCGCGCGCGATACGTCGCTGCGGGGCGACGCGACCGCGTTCGCGGCGCGGTTCTGGGCCGACGGCACGCCGCGGTTGACCGCGTACGAGTACCAGGGGTTGCTGCAATCGAAGTGCGCAAAGAAGGGCGGGCTGACGTGCACCAGTTGCCACGGCATGCACGAGGGCGATCCGCGCGGTCAGATCCGCGCGCGCTTCGCGGGCACGAACGCGGCTGGCGATCGAATGTGCACGCAATGCCACACGGCGCTCGCGGCGCCGGCCGCGCTCGCCGCCCACGCACACCACGAGCCGGCCGGGGAGGGCGCCCGCTGCGTCAGCTGCCACATGCCCCGCATCGTCTACGGCGTCCTCGACGTCCACCGCAGCCACAGGATCGATGTACCTCAGAACCCTGAAAGGGTTTCGAACCTCCCGCGATGGGCTCGGCCGGGCGAAGCCCAGCCTCCCCCACGCGATCTGCCAAAGCGGGCGTCGAGCGACCACCCCGACGCCTGCGCGCTTTGCCACGTCGCCGGCGCGACGACGCAGGCGCTGTTCACGGCCGATCCGCTGGGACGCGCCGTTATCGCCGATGCGCTCGGCCGTGCGCCGTCGCCCGACGCCGCGGAGCGCGCGCGGCGGCTGGGCGCGCTGCTCGACGCGATGGTGGACGATCGCTACCCGGCGGTCCGGCACATCGCCTGGCGGAGCGTGCGCCGGCTGCTCGCGCCCGACGCCACACCCGGGACGGGCGCCGCCGCCGACTACGATCCTTCGGCCGACGCGCCGGCGCGCGAGCGGGTCGTGGCACGCGTGCGAAGCCAGCTCGGCCCCACCGCGGTCGTCGCGGATCGCCGGTCCGATCAACCCGTGCGCGACGCGGATCTGGAGATTGGTGAATAGCAGATCCACGCGACGCGCTGCGCGGGGGTTCTTTCTGGGCTCATCCGTGATGGCGCGGCGTTCCCGCGCCGCCGATGAATCCGGGCATTCCAACAAGCTCTTCGGTTCCCTACGCGCCAAGGATGTTCTACGATCGCGGCTTCTTTGGTGATGGCCGGGGTCTATCCGCGCAGATTTGGCAAGTACGTCCTGCTCAAGCCGATGGCGCGGGGCGGGATGGGAGAGATCTATCTGGCGGCGACCGGCGACGCGGGCTTGGACAAGTTCTGCGTCATCAAGAAGACCATCCCCGAACGCAGCGACCGCGCGAAGGCGCAGCGCTTCCTGGATGAGGCGAAGGTCGTTCTCCGGCTTTCGCACGCGAACCTGGTGCCGACCTTCGACGCGGGCGAGATCGACGGCGAGATCTTCATCGCGATGGACCTTGTCGAGGGCAAGGACCTGCGCGAGATCTGGAACCGCTGCGTGCGCACGCGGACGCGCATTCCGCTGGACGTGGCGCTGCACGTCGGGCGCGAGGTCGCCCGCGCGCTCGCCTACGTGCACGGTTACGGCGATCTCCACCTGGTCCACCGCGACGTCGCGCCGCCCAACATCCTGCTCAGCTACTTCGGCGAGGTGAAGCTGACCGACTTCGGCTTGGCGCGCAGCGTGCTGAAGAAGGAACAGACGGCGCCCGGCGTCGTGTTCGGGCGCGCGTCGTACCTCGCGCCGGAACAGGCGCGCGGCGAGGTCGCGGACGCGCGCACCGACGTCTACAGCCTGGGGATCGTCCTCTGGGAGCTGCTGACCGGGAACCAGTACCTGCAGCTCGCCAACCTGGACCCGACCACCGCGATGTCGATGGTCCGCCACCCGCGCCCGCAGACGCCGTCGGCCAAGGCGCCCTGGATCAACGCGTCGCTGGACAAGCTGCTGATGCGCGCGCTCGCTCCGGCGCGCGACGATCGTTTCCAGTCGGCCGAGGAGATGCGGCACGCGCTGGCCGACGTGATGGCCGAGATCGCGCCGCGCGCCGACACCGAACGCGTCGCGGGCTTCGTGCGCGGCCTGTACGAAGCGGCGATCAAGGAGGAGCGTTTCGAGCGCGAGAAGCTGCTCGCGCAGGCGAAGGCGCTGCCGCCCGCTCCCACGTCCGCGCCTGCGCCGGTCGCGCCCGAGCCTGGCCCGGTCACGCCGCCGCCGACGACGGTGACGCTGACCGCGGAGCCGCCGGGCAACACCGCGCCGGGCATGCCGGCGATCTCCCTGGCGTCGCTCGATCGCAACAAGGTGCCGCTCGCGCCGCGCTCGGTTGCGGCGGCCGTCGTGCCCGGACTGGCCTTCCCGCGCGAAGAAGAATCGATGGGCGTCGATTTCGCCGGGCGCGTGATCGACAGCCGCTACCGCGTGCTGCGCAAGATCGGCGAGGGCGGCATGGGGACCGTCTACGCCGCCGAGCACGTCGAGATCGGCAAGATCGTCGCGATCAAGATCCTCCACCCGCACTACTCGACCGAGCAGGAGCTTGTCGAGCGCTTCCGGCGCGAGGCGCGCGCGGCGTCGCGCATCGGCCACCCCAACATCATCGACGTGATGGACTTCGGCACGACCGACGACGGGTGCGCCTACTTCATCATGGAGCACCTCGACGGGATCGATCTCGCCGACGTGCTGTCCCACGAGCGCCGGCTGGATCCGAACCGGGCCTGTCAGATCACGATCCAGATCTGCCGCGCGCTGGCCGCCGCGCACGCCGCCGGCGTGATTCACCGCGATCTCAAGCCGGAGAACATCTTCCTTGTCGCGCGCGACGGCAAGGCGGACTTCGTGAAGGTGCTGGACTTCGGCGTCGCGCGCAGCGCCGGCAGGTCGACGCGGCTGACGAATCCCGGGATCGCGATGGGGACGCCCGAATACATGGCGCCCGAGCAGGCGGCGGGCGGCGTCGTCGATCACCGCGGCGACATCTATTCCGTCGGCGCGCTGCTGTACGAGATGGTCACGGGGCAGCCGCCCCAGAAGCGCGACGGCGAGGTCGTCGGGCCGCGCTCGCTGCGCCTGCAACTGTCCGAAGATCTGGATCGCATCGTGGTGCGGGCGCTGGCGCAGGATCCGGCGCAGCGCTACCAGTCGATGGCGCAGCTGGAATACGATCTGGTGAAGTCGTTGTGGGGCCGCACGCGGGCGGTCGCCGATCTGCTGGGGTTGCACCAGGCCGAACCGCGCGTCGAGAGCTCGCCGCACGACCTCGACGAGGCGCCGGCGCAGCCGACGTTGCCGCAGGAGGCATCGCTGGGCGACGCGGTGCTGGAACGCCTGGACGCGCGCCGCGTGGGAACGCCCGCCTGGAATCCGGCGCGGATGCCCGATACGCCCCCGCCCGTCCTCGCGTCGGTGACGCCGTCGTCGTCGGAAGATACGCCGCCACCGACACCGCAGCCCACGCCGCATCCGGTTTACATCCGGTCGCCTGCGGCGGCGGCGGCGGCGCAGTTCCGCGCCCCGGCGTCGCAGCCGCGCGCGCAGTTCCGATCACCGCCGCAAGGTTTGCCGCCATTGATGCCGAGCGACGACGAGATGTCGCTTGTTCCGCCGCCGGGCTCGACGCCGCGTCGCGGGCGGGCGGGGCGGCGTTTCCTCGTGACGCTCGCGGTGCTGGGGCTGGCCGCGTTCGGGCTGGTGCGCGTCTACGGCAAGCTCCCGGCGCCATGGAACACGCGCACGTCGGCCGCGGCGCCGACGCCTGCGCCCGCGGCCGCGCCGGTCGCAGCCACGCAACCCGCCGCGCCGACGACGACGACCGCGCCGCCAACTGCGCTTCCGCCATCCACGCCGCCGCCGCCCTCGCCCGAAGAGCGCGCGCGCCTGGCGAAGGCCGAAGTCGAGAAGCTGCTCGCCGGCGGCGCCGACGAGTTGCCCGTGCTGGAAAAGATGCTCGCCCGCTGGCGCTCCGACGACAAGGACCCCGTCGGTAAGGCGGGCCGGACGCACGCCCGGACGCGCCTGCTCGCGCTGGCGCACGACGAGCTCGCGAAGGAGGACTTCGAGACCGCCACGGCGCACTACCGGATGGGTCTCGCCGTCTCCGGCCCAGCGACGGACACGCAGCTCGTGATGGATTTCGTGCGCCAGTCCGCGGTCGACGCCATCAAGGCGGGCGATCTCGACAAGGCGGTCAAGTGGGCGCGGGCCGGAATGGCGCTGGGTGGCGACGACGATCTCGACGCGCACGCGTTGCTCGCCGACGTTCTTTATGCGTCGAAGGGCTACCAGGAATCGGTGGCGGAATATCAGAAGGCGCTGGCGGGCCGGCCCGACGACGCCTCGCTGAAACGCGGTCTCGATCGGGCGCGCAAGAAGCTGGGCGCCGCCGCCAAGCCGGTGCGCGCGCGCGCGAAGGCGCGGACGGCCAACGCGGCGAGCGATGACGGATCGACCGAAGGCGCCGCCGACGACGATTCGAGCAAGAGCGCGCCCGCGCCGTCAGCGCCGCCCGAGCCGGCTTCCGACGAGCAGAAGTAGCTGCATCGCCAGCGCGCGATCGCCTTCGACCTTCAGGCGACCGTCCAGCAGCGCCTGCATCGGCGGAATCTTGCCGCCGCGCACACCCTCGAAGGTCGCGCCGTCGATCCGGACGGTCGTGCGCGGGCGTCCGGCGCTGACGCCCGCCTTCCCGAAACCGATGTCCAGCATCCAGCGCCGTCGCCGCCGCCCCTCGATCTCGAAGGCGAGCCGTCCCGAGATCTGCTTCACCAGGTCGACGTCGCTCGCGTCCGCGAACAGCAGATCGCGCGCCGACCATCCGGGCGGCAACAGCTCCGGAAGGTCCGCGTCCGCTGCGCCGAGCGCCACGCGCAGATCGGCGACCGATTGGCGAATCCAAATGTCGGGTGGATCACGTCCGGCCGCGCCGACCGACAACGTCGTACCGTCGGCGTGAACATCCCACGCGCCGCCGCCCGCACCCGAGATGCTGGCGCGCACCGTCGGCGCGCCCGCGGGCGCGCGCTGTCCGGCCGCGGCGAACGCGTCGGGCAACCAGCGTTCGAATAGTTCCGCAACCGAGATGTCGGGCGGAGGCCTATCCGAGTTCTGCATCGAACGTTCATGACTATACTCCGAAGGTCCGATGACCACGGTCGAGGCATCGCGTTTGTCTTTGCCCGCACGTCTGGCCGTCGCCTTATCGTTGGTCGCCGCGTCCTTCGCGGGGACCCGGGCGGCGCGTGCGCAAGTGAGCGATCCCGAGGTGCGCCCGACCCGCGGGCCGCTGATCACCAACGCGATCCGGGCGGGCGACGCCGATGCCACGGCCGTCGAATTGAACCCCGGCGCGCTGGGGCTGCTTCCCGGGGTCAGCCTGGAGGTGGTGGCGGCGGGTGGCACGGGCGCCAGCTCGTCGACGTCGCGCACCCGGCGGGGCGGCGGAGTGTATTGGGGAGCGCCGATCTGGGGACCGCACGCGCTGGGCGCCAGCCTGACCGGCGTCACCGGCTTCACTGATCCTGCCGGCCTCGCCAGCGTCGACGGGCACACCACGTTCCGTCTGGCGTACGGCTTGCGGTTGGGACGGGCAGCCTCGATCGGTGCCGCGTGGGCGCACATCTGGAGCGGTCGCTTCGCGGGCACGGACACGTTCGACTTCGGGTTGTCGATCCGCGCCGCGCGCTGGGCGGCGCTCGGCCTCACGCTGGAGGACGCATGGCAGCCGAACGCGCTGCCGCGCCTGTGGAACTCCGAGCTGGCGATCCGGCCGCTCGGCACCGACCGACTGGAGCTCGCGGTCGGCGCCGCGCACGCGAACGCCGACGACTGGGATCGGATCGTTCTGCGCGCGCGCCTGTGGGTCAAGCTGGTCGACGGCCTTCGCCTTTACAGCGAGGGCGAGCGTGTCCCGAGCGGCAGCGCGGCGGCGCTGGAAGGCGGCGCGGACACGCGGCTGGGCGTCGGGATGGCGATGGACTTCGGGCAAGTGGGCGGCGCAGTGGGGCTTCACGGCACGTTCCCGGGGACGGGAGACAACGGCGGCAGCGTCGCGGCGCGCCTGCACATCACGACTGAACGCGGACCCGAGCTGATCGGCCCGGCGTACGTCGTGCGCGTGCCGCTCGAGGGCGTCGAGGACGATCGCGCGTTCGTCTCGCTGGTGCGGGGCGTGCGTAGTCTCGCCGCCGACAAGCCCGTCGCCGCCGTGCTGTTCAAGGTCGAGAACGTGAAGCTCGGGACGGCGCACATCGAGGAGCTGCGCGGGCTGATGCAGTTCCTCCGCGAGCACGGCAAGCGCGTGTTCGCGTACGCGCCGTCGCCGTCGACGCGCGAGTACTACCTGGCGTCCGCGGCCGACGCGATCGTGGTGCACCCGGCGGGCGAGGTGGGGCTGACCGGCCTCTCTCAGAGCGTCACCTTCTACAAGCACGCGATGGATCGGGTGGGCGTTCGCGTCGATCTCGTGCGCATCGGTTCGTTCAAGGGCGCGATGGAGCCGTTCGTGATGAACGAGCAGTCGCCCGACGTGAAGGCCAACAAGACGCGCCTGATGGACGACGTGTACGAACGCATCACGACGTCCATCGCCGCGGATCGCAGCCGCGTGGGCAAGAAGATGGACGCGGCGGAGGTGCGCGCGCTTGTCGACCGCGGGCTGTTCACGCCGCCGCAGGCGCAGGCGGCGGGCCTCGTCGACGGCGTCGCCGATCAGGGCCAGCTGGAGATGGTGATAGCGAGCGCGCTCGGCCGGCCCGACGTCGGCATCACGGACCTCGATTCCGCGCCCATCGCGCCGGGCCAGTGGCCCAGTCGCCGCGTCGCCGTCGTGCTTGTCGACGGCACCATCGTCGACGGTCCCAGCCAGGAGCTGCCGTTCGGGATCGGCGGCGTCGCCGGGTCGGACACGCTGCTGGCGGCGCTGGCCGAGTGCAAGAACGATTCGACCGTCGGCGCGGTCGTCCTGCGTGTCAACAGCCCGGGCGGTTCGGCGTTCGCGTCCGACGTCATCGCGCGCGAGATCGTGCGACTGCGCGAGGCGGGCAAGCCGGTCATCGTGTCGATGGGCGATCTGGCGGCGTCGGGCGGCTACTACATCTCGGCGCCGGCCGACCTCGTGTTCGCGGAGCCGTCGACGATCACCGGATCGATCGGGATCTTCGCGATCAAGGTGAACGCCGCGCAGTTGGTGAACACGCTGGGCATCAACGTCCAGACCACCAACCGCGGCGCCCACGCCGATTTCCTGTCGCCCTACCGCCCGTGGACCGAGGCGGAGCTGAAGATGATGCTCGATAAGATGCGCTACCTCTACGGTCAGTTCATCGAGGTCGTCGCGGCGGGCCGCAAGTCGCGCGGGCTGACCGTCGCACGCGTCGACGAGCTGGGCCGCGGGCAAGTGTGGACGGGCGCGCTGGCGCAATCGGTCGGGCTGGTCGATCGACTGGGCGGCCTGGCGGATGCGATCGACGAGGCGGTGCGGCTGGCGGGCATTCCGGTCGGGCGCGACAGGATGCCCGAGGTGCAGGTGCTGCCGCGCGCGCCGCTGGACATCGTGCGACGGCTCGTTGCGGGCGGCGCCGACGATCGGGCGGGCGCGAGCTCGGGTGCGGGTGGTGCGGCCACGTCGGTCCAGCCGGTCCGCTTGCTGACGCCCGAAATGCGCTCGGCGCTGCGAATGCTGGCCCCGACGCTGCTGGGCGGCGGCACCGGCGTCCAGGCCCGGTTGCCCTACGACATCGACTTGCGCTGACGCGCGGACGAGAGTCCGACGCGGAAGTATCATCGGGGTCGTCATGGGCGACGACATCATTCCGATCCGCAAACGCGAGGTGATCGGCGAGGCCGGCGGGCTCGTCGATAGGTGCCGATTCACTCTCGGCGTCTACGGCGACGACCTCGTCCCCGACGAGATCTCGTCGCTTCTGGGGTGCGCGCCGACATCGGCGCACCGTCGTGGTGATGCCCGGAGGTCGGGAGGTCAGTGGCCGAAGGGTGCCTGGTTGCATTCGGTCGAGGGGACGTCGCCGACCGGCCCTGAGGACCTCGTTCACCTGTTGCTGGCGCGCTTGCCAACGGACGAGGGCCTGTGGACGACCCTCCGCGCTCGCTATCGCGTCCACCTGGGATTCGGAATCTTCACCGAGCGCTGGAACCGCGAATTCGACCTTTCCGGCGAGGCCCTTCGCCGAATTCAGGTCATAGGCGTCGGCGTCGATTTCGACATCTACGCCGATTCCGAATCCACCGACGACGGTTGATCGCTGTCCAATGCGCGCCTCGTGTAGACTTCGCGCGAGCAAACATCAGAACATCGGGGCGTGGCGCAGCCTGGTAGCGCGTCTGCTTTGGGAGCAGAATGTCGGAGGTTCGAATCCTCTCGCCCCGACCGAGTTTTGCCCCGGAAGCTCCGGGGCTTGCGCGGGTCGCGCGGCGGGTCGTCGTCGGGGGAGTCGGAGTCCTGCAGCACGGGTGCAGCGAACGGGCGGAGCGGGATGGGGTCGGGTAGCGGATCGGCGTCGCCGGGCGAGGTGCCCGCGGTGTTCGCGGCGGCGCGAGCGGCGTCGTTGGAGGTGGGCGGCGAGGCCTCGAACGCGAGGCGATCGATCGCGCCGCGCAGGTAGCCGGGCGCGAGGTGGCCATAGAACTCGGTGGTGATGCGCGGATCGGTGTGGCGCATGATTCGCTGCACCGCCGGGAGGTCGGCGCCGGCCATCATGAGCAGCGAGGCGGTCGTGTGGCGGATGTGGTGGAAGCGGATCGGCCGCACCTGCCCG
>DATMZL010001050.1:0-3054 GCA_035607075.1 Polyangia bacterium | reverse complement strand
CCGGCTCTATGCGCGAGCGATCGATCTTTCGGCCACCGGCATTCACGTCATCTGCGCCGAGTCGTGCCCGCTGGGAACGGTCGTGCGTTGCACGCTGCTGCTGCCGGGCGGACCGCGCAGCGTGCGCGGGCGTGTCGTGCGCGAGACGGTGCTGGCGCGCGGCGTGGGCCTGGCGATCGCGTTCTCGAACGTCGACACGGCGACGGAGGCGGCGATCAAGGCTGTGATCGATGCGCGTTTGGCCCAGGTCATGCCCGCCCGCTTGAAGGTCGCGGGCGTCGAGCGCGCCTTGCGCTGCGTGGGCCGCCTGGACGACGGAACCGTGCGGCTGACCGCGACGCTGCCCTTCCTTCGCATCGACGGCGGCGTCGACATCGTGCTGGGCGAGCACGGCGAGCTCACCGAGCGTGGCGTGATCAAGAAGATCGCTGTCGATCCTTCGACCTCGGACGGCGTCCCGCGGCTGGCGGTCGACGTCGCACTGCACGACACGCAGCCCTACGGCGCCAACCGCGAGGAAGTCGACGACGGCACGCCGCCACCGACCAGGTTGCCGCCGCCGTGCGGGCATCCGCTGCCGTCGGTGCTGGTGTCGCCGGGATTGGTTCGCGACCTCCGGCGCGTCGAGGAGCGGCCGCCGCGGCGGCGCGTGCACAGCACCGCCGAGATCGCGCGCCGCCCCGAATGGGCGTGGGCCGCGCCGCCGGCCGTGGTGAGCCGACCGATCAAGCACGTGCAACGCCGCGCTGCTCAGCGCCATCGCCTCACCGAACGGATCGGCACGCTTGGTGAAGTCGCGCGCCGGGCGCGGTCGAGATCGTGGGGCTACCTGTTGATACCGGTTGCGGTCGTCGTGCTGGCCCTGCTCGCGATCTGAGTCACCTCCCGCGCGCCCACCGGCGTGGTACACACGTGCGCATGCACGATGAGGCGCAGGCCGAGCTGGCGGAGGCGAAACGTCGCGTCGAGGAGCTGCGGGCGCAGGTCGATCACCACACCTACTGCTACTACGTGCTCGACGCGCCCGAGATCACCGACGGCGAGTTCGACAAGCTGATGCGCGAGCTGGATGCGCTCGAGAAGAAGCATCCCGACCTGCTCTCGCCCGATTCGCCGACCCAGCGCGTCGGCGGCGCCGCTGTCACGTCGCTGTTCGCGCCCGTCAAGCACTCCGAGCCGCTGCTGTCGCTGGACAACGCCTTCGACGACGAGGAGCTGACCGCCTGGCGCGATCGGGTCGTCAAGGGGCTGGGCCGCGAGCCGCGCTACGTCTGCGAGCCCAAGATCGACGGCGTCTCCGTCGCGGTGGTCTACGAGAACGGCAAGATGATCCGCGGCGCCACGCGCGGCGACGGCCAGATCGGCGAAGACGTCACCGCCAACGTCCGCACCATCCGCGGCGTGCCCGCCAAGCTGCGCACGAAGACGCCGCCCGAATGGCTGGAGGTCCGCGGCGAGGCGTTCCTACGCCTGGTCGACTTCGACCGCATCAACGAGGAGCTGGGCGCCGCGGGCAAGCCGCTGTTCGCGAACCCCCGCAACTCGACGGCCGGCCTCTTGCGCCAGAAGGACCCAAACGTCACCGCGGCGCGGCCGATCAGCATCTACTTTCACGGCCTGGTGAAGATCGCGGGGAAGAAGCTGGCTGGCTACGCGGAGACGCTGGAATACCTGCGCGAGCTCGGCCTGCGCACGCACCCCGAAGGCAAGACGTGCAACGGCATCGACGAGGTGCGCGCCTACGTCGCGGACATGGGCGAGCGCCGCCACGCGCTCGAGCACGAGATCGACGGCGCCGTGATCAAGGTCGACGGCTACGCCGATTCGCACGAGCTGGGCGCGACGTCGAAGTTCCCGCGCTGGGCGATCGCCTACAAGTTCCCGCCCGAGGAGCAGTCGACGATCCTGCGCGACATCCAGGTCAGCGTCGGGCGCACGGGCGCGGTCACGCCGTTCGCGGTGCTGGAACCGGTGCGCGTCGGCGGCGTGACGATCTCGATGGCGACGCTTCACAACGCCGACGAGGTCGCGCGCAAGGGCGTGCTGATCGGCGACACCGTCATCGTGCGCCGCGCCGGCGAGGTGATCCCGGAGGTCGTGGCGCCCGTCCCCAGCCTGCGCAAGGGCACGGAGCGGACGTTCGTGATGCCCGCCGACTGCCCCAACTGCGGCACGAAGATCGTTCGGCCGGAGGGCGAGGCGGTGGCGCGCTGCCCGAACCAGCAGTGCCCGGCCCAGATCTGGGGGCGCATCGTCCACTTCGCGGGCCGCGGCGCCATGGACATCGAGCACCTCGGCGAACGGACCGCGGGCGAACTGCTCGAGAAGAAGCTGATCGCCGATCAGGCCGACATCTTCGTCCTGACCGACGCGCAGATCGGCCAGCTCACGAACTTCAAGGACAAGTCGATCGCCAACCTGCGCGCGGCGATCGCGGGCGCGAAGGACCGCCCGATCGATCGCCTGCTGTACGGTTTCGGCATCCGCCACGTGGGCCAGTCGGCGGCCCGCGCGCTCGCGGAGCACTTCGGATCGATCGACAAGATCGCCGCCGGCCCCGTGGCCGACATCGCGGCGATCGACGGCGCCGGCGACGTGATCGCGGCAGCCGTGCGCGAGTTCTTCGACCGGCCCGAGACGAAGGCGCTGATCGAGAAGCTCCGCGCGGCGGGCGTCCGTCTGCAAGACGCCGAGCAGCGGCAGCCGCGCACCGGGCCTCTGCTGGGCAAGACGTTCGTCATTACGGGGACGCTGGATGGGTTCTCGCGCGACGAGGCGAAGGCGCGCATCGAGGCGCTGGGCGGCAAGGTGACGAACAGCCTGTCGAACAAGACCGACTACCTGGTGGTCGGCGACAGCCCCGGGACCAAGCTGGACAAGGCGACCAAGCTGGGCGTGAAGACCGTCGACGAGGCGGCGTTCGTCGCCTTGCTCGACAGCTGATCTTGCCTCTCCCTTTGGGAGAGGCCGGCCGCCGCAGGCGCCGGGTGAGGGAGGCTCTTCAGCCGTTGACCGCCGACATGCTGCGCTCGCCGTAGCGGGCGCCGGCGGCGG
>DATMZL010001436.1:0-4430 GCA_035607075.1 Polyangia bacterium | reverse complement strand
GCGCATCAGCACGCGCTGTATCGCGAGTGCCGACGTCGGACCCAGGAGCCGCCACGCGAGCGTCGCCAGCGCGAGCTGATCCGCGCGCTCTGCCGCACGCTGCCCGAACGCGTCCGCGCGCCGACCGATTTCGTGCGCGCCGGTTACGAGCCGCGCCACGCCGAAGTCCAGCAACTTCGGCCACGCCGGCCCATACGTCGGATCGTCAGCGATGAAAACGTTCTCGGCGAGCAACTGCCCGTGCGCAATGCCGGCCGCGTGCGCGGCGGACAACGCCGCGCCGACACCGCGCAGGATCGGGAGCACGTCGGTCATCGGCAACGACCTGCCGCGCGCCGCCTCGTCCAGCGTCAGGCCCGCGAGGCGTTCCATCATCACGAATGGCGTCCCGTCGCCCAGCATCCCGGCGTCAACCACCTGCGCGACGTTCGGGTGACGCAATCCCGCCACCCTCATCGCGTCGCGTGTGAAGTCCAGGACCACCTGCGCCGGTAGCCCCGCGGCCCAGGTGAACAGCTTGACGACCAGGTCGGGGCGCCCGTTCGTCTCGAAAACCTGCCCGCTGTTGCCTACACGAGATCCGATCGCAACGAACTTGGGCTCTCCAAAGTCGCCAGGTGGCGGCGACTCGTCCACGTGCCCAGATCCGTGAAGTGTTCGTGGCCAGCCGGAATTTCGATCCTGGATTTCTTGCGACACGGCTGTGAGGCGCGTGCAAATTTCGAACCCTCGACGGAGTGCCGGCGATCACGCGAGCGTTGCCGCCGTCCCGGGTGCAGTAGCAGAATGAGGCATCCCGCTCGCTCAAGGGCGGGACGGTTTTTTCGCCGGGGTGGCGAAATGGTAAACGCGGCGGACTTAAAATCCGCTGCCGCGAAAGCGGCTTGCGGGTTCGAGCCCCGCCCCCGGCACTGGCGGGCTCTAGCCCCGCGCGCCGGCGAGGTGGCGGGCGGCGAGCGCGCGGACGCGGGCGTTCGGGTCGTGTTCGCTCGCCCGTTCGAGGATCGCGCGCAGCGCGGGCAATGTGCCCATCCGATTGCCGAGCAGGTCGATCGCGGCCTGGCGGACCACCTCGACAGCATCCGCCTCGGCCAATTCGGCGAGCGCCATCGTGAACGGCCCCACGTCGCGGTGGGCGATGGCGGCGATCGCGGCCAGGCGGACGTCCTGGTTCGATTTGTCGCGGAGCAGGGACGCGAGCAGCGGATCGACCGCCGGATCGGCGATGAAGCGCAGCGCGCGGATCGCCGGGCCGCGCAGCGCGGGCAGACCGCCCTCGATGACTGGGCGTAGCGCGGTCAGCGACGCGACGTCCCCCGCGTTGCCCAGCGCCAGGATCACGTCGGCCTTCGCCTGCTCGTCTGTGTGCGTGGCGAGTCGGCGCAGCAGCTCGTCCACGATCGGGCGCGCCTGCTCCGGGGCGCGCGGGCGCAGCGCGCGGGCGGCGGCGCCGTATGCGAGCACTGCCGACTGACGCAGCCCCGGATCTGGGTCGTCGAGCTGCCCACGCAGCGCTGTCACCGCCGCCTCGCTCGGCCGCGTCTGGATCGCGAGCGCCTGGATCGCGTGCGTGCGCAGCGGCATCGCGACCGCCACGTCCCTGGCGATCGCCCCGAGCGCCGCCTGCGCGTCCGCTGTCTCCGCGCGCGACAGCGCCTCGAGCACGACCTCGCCGCGCGCGGCCTTTGCGCCGCGGAGCAGCGCGGGCGCGCCTCCGGCCGCGCCCGGATTCAGGCGGAACAACGCCCCGAAGCGGGTCGCCAGCGTCCGTGCTTGCTCGCCGGCCGCGTCGCCATCGGCCGGTAGCAGATTCAGCGCCGCGTGAAGGTCGTTGGCCGTAGCTCCCGCGAGCAGTGCGCGATCGCGCCCGGTGCCCTGGGCGGCGGCGTCGGCGCCCATCTCGTTCATCAGCCGCAGCTCGAGTCCGCTTCGCTCGCGCGCGAAAGCGCCGATCATCGCCTCCGCGCGGCTGGCCGTAGCGTCGCGCAGCGCGATCGCGAGCGTCACCTTGAACGACAGGCCCTTCATCCCGACGTCGAACGCGACCGTTTCGTCCAGATCGGCCTCCAACACCCGACCCCGCGGATCCGCGCGTAGCTCGTGCCGGAAATGTTCGACCGAGATCGGGAGCTTCGCGCTCGAACCGACCGACTGCAGATAGCTGCTCTTCTGCTTGATGAATCGGCCCTCGCCCTCCTGCCGGTAGGCCGCCAGGTACTCGCCGTTGACGTCGCGCTCGCGGACGATCCAGGCCGGCTGCGCGTCGCCGGCAGGGTGAACCAGCTGACCGGCGGCGGCCAGCCGCAGCAGCATGCCGGCGATCGACGTGTTGAGCCCCTTCGGTAGCCAGACGCGGTCGATCGACCCGTCCGCGCGGTGGCTGACGAAGAACCGTTGCATCAACTGATGCGCCAGCTGGCGCTCGGCTTCCTGCTGCTGGCCGGACTGCGGCGCGGATGCTTGCCCGTTCCGTCCTTGATCGACGCGCGCGACGGCCTTCGAAAGCTGGCAGGCGACCTGCGCCAGCCCGTCGTGAATGTCGGTCACGTTCGCGGTCCAGTCGCCCTGGACCTCGATCTCCTGAGCGGCCGCGCCCGCCCCGGTGTCCAGCTTCATCGTCATGCGCGCGCGGCTCGACACCTGCTCGCCGAGGTGGAACGGGCCGACGCTGGTTCGCGCCACCACCGGGGCGGCGCCCCGGTGACGGGCGATCCGGACGCCGCCCAGGCCGCCCGCGACGGCGAGCACGACCAGCGCCGCGCCCGCGATCGCGAGCTTCCGCTTCCGCGACTGTCGATGATCACGCATGGCTAGGTCACGCACGTGAGCAGCACCTGCACCTCCATCAAGGTCTGCTTGCCCTCGACGTCGGTGACGATGACCCGCACGATGGTCTGGTCGCTTGTCGTGGGATCGGAGCCGAACGAGACCAGCGCGCCGGTGCCCACCGGAGTGCCCGGCGACTGATAGGCGTCCAGCGCCCCGGGGTTGGACGCGAACCACTGGAAGGTGAGGACGCTTCCGGAGGTCGGGTTTGGATCCGTGGCCAGCGCCGACGCGTGGACCACGTCGCAATTGAAGACCTGTCCGGGCGACGGTGAAATGATCCCACTCGCGAACGGAGCGGTGGCCGGATCGTTCGCCACCACGTTGACGGTCGTCGAGCCCGAGCCGGTGCCGATGCCCGGCGACGAAGCAACGACGCTCAGCGTGCGCGGCCCCGGCGTGCCGTAGCGGATCGTGCTCCCGATGATCGAGTCGGAGGGATCGCTGGAGGTCCACACCTGGTTCTGCAGGATGATGACGGAGGTGCCCCCCTCCTGGTCGTCGTCCGGCACGCCGATCGTGAAATGCGCGGACATGAACGATCGATCACCCTGCCTGAACGTCTGCTGGCTGACCGGGTAGTCGACGGTGCCGGGCACACCCGCGATCGGCGGGCACACCGTGGCGACGTCGAGCGGGAAGTCCTGATTGGCCAGCGGTGAAGCCGGCGGCAGCGGAATCGTCCGCTCGGCGACGGCGCGCCATCGGTAGAACGGCCACTCGTGACTCAAGCAAACATTGACGTCGCAGTCGCAGCACAGTCCCACCTCGGCCCAGGCCGCCACGACGCCAGCGCCCATCGAGTAGGTCGCCTTCGCGTCCAGCGCTTCGGTCAGGTGGATCTTGCAGCTGCCGGGTATCAGCGACAGCGACGCGCTGACCGACGCGGTGACCGGCATCGCGAGCCGCAGGATCGTCGCCGTCACCGACAGGCCGCCGGCGAAGTAGCCCGGGACGCCGATGCCCCCCCTCAAGCGCGCTTGCAGGTTCGCGGACGGGTTGACGGCAAGGGCGAAGCCGGTCGGCGTGAACCCGCCGCTCAAGCTGGCGTCCAAGTCGAAGATCAACGAAGCGTCGACGAAGAAGATCCCGGCGGGGAACGACGCAATCGGGAAGTCCTTGTGGATGTCGAACAGGGTGAGGTTCAGGCCGGTCTGCGCATTGACGTCGCGGCACTCCACGTCGACGCCGAGGATCTGGTAGCAAAACCTGCCGCTGTGGGTGGACGCGGGAACCGTTCCACCCACCGGGGCGGGGGTGTTTGTCTGCACGTTGCCCGTGACACCGATGACGTTGGCGGTCAGGTGGTTCAGCGTCCAGACGTCGGTGCCGATGTCCATGGTGAACTCGGTGCGCCGGTTCCCCGCCGCATCGATCGGGCTCGCGATGCTGCCTCTGGCGTGCCATCCGGCGTCCATCCTGGTGTCGTTGGTCAGATTTCCGCTGGCGCCGAAGGGCGGATCGTTGTCTTCCGGAGGCCGCGTCGGCGGCAGCGCGGTGCCGTTCACCGTCACCGAGTCGAACGGCACGGTCTCCGGTCCCGACACCTTGACCAGAACCTTGCCCGTCACCGCCACAGTCTTCTCCTGCTCGAGGAAGGCGGT
>DATMZL010001228.1:0-6083 GCA_035607075.1 Polyangia bacterium | reverse complement strand
CGGGCAGCTCGCTGTGCAGCGCCCGGAAGTGCTCGCGGAAGAGAGGCGTCAACGCGGCGACCAGGGCCCGCCGCCGCATGACCACGCGCGCGCCGGTCCGGGCCAGCTCCTCGTCGTAGGTGTCGAGCAGCATCGGGTCGGCGGGGCCACGCTTGAGCAGCGCGTTCCGGTTCTTGAGCACCTTCTGGAACGCGCTCGCCTCGTCGTAGTAGCCGCGCTCGATGTTGAAGATCGCCAGGTCCAGGAAGCGCCGGCGGCTGGCCGGCGCGGCCCGGGGCATGAGCAGGTCCTCGGGGACGAACAGCACGACGCTGACGGTGCCCAGCGCCGCCGCCGTCCCGCGCACCGCCTTGCCGTCGAGGCGGGCGATGCGTCCCGTCGGCCGCAGCTCGATCTCGAACCGGCGTTCGAGCCCCCGATGCAGGATCTCCGCCCGCAGCCGCGCCGTCACCGGTCCCTCGCCCGCGCCGCCCCGCCGGATCAAATCCTCGGCGTGCGACGTGCGGAACGACCGCAGCACCGCCAGGTAGTACGCCGCCTCGATGACGTTGGTCTTCCCCTGGCCGTTGTCGCCGTGAAGGACCGACAGCCGCTCGCCCGGGACGAGCAGCAGCGGTTCGAGGTTCCGCCAGTTCTCCGCGCGAAGCTCGCGAATGCGCATCGGGCGCGAGCCCGAGAGCTCTCAGAGCCTCATCGGCATGACGACGCAGACGTAGTCGCCGCCGTCGGCCGGTCGCACCACGGCCGGGTCCAGCTCGCCTGACAGCTCGACGCGCACCTCGGGCGTCTCGATCTCCGCGAGCAGGTCCATGAAGTAGCGCGCGTTGAACCCGATCTGCACGGCCGTCCCCTTGTAGGTCACGTCGATCTCTTCCTTCGCCGCGCCCAGGTCGGGGTTATCGCTCTCGATGCGGACCTTGCCCTTGTCCAGCGCCAGCCGCACGCCGAAGGTCTTGTCGGACGACATCAGCGCCACGCGCTTCAGCGCATCCAGGAACGCCAGGCGCGACAGCACGACCGCGCGCTCGTTGTCCTTGGGGATGACCTGGTCATAGGGCGGGAACTGCCCGTCGATCAGCTTGACCGAGATGCCGACGTCGTCAGCCTTCAGCACGAAGTTGCCGTCGTGGATACCGATCGCCGACGGCGTCTCCCGCGTCTCGATCGCCCGCCGCAGCTCGACGATGCCCTTGCGCGGGATCAGCACGCCCGTCGCGAGCTTGGGTCCGCCTGCCAGCGGCCGCGACACCTTCGACAGCCGGTGTCCGTCCGTCGACACCATGCGCGCCGTCGCGCCATCGGACTCGAACAGCACGCCCGCGAGGTGCTGGCGCGTCTCGTCCAGCGACACGGAGAAGATCGTCTTCGCGATCATGTCGCGCAGCACGGCCGAATCGACCGCCGACGTCTGCGCTTCCTGAATGGCGGGCAGCTTCGGGTAATCGCGGTCGGACATGCCCACGACCTTGAACTCCACCTTGCCCGCCTTGATCTCGGCCCAGTTCTGCTCCGTGCGCCGGACGCGAACCTCGTCGTCGGGTAGGCCTTTCACGATCTCGTAGAGCTGCCGGGCGCTGACCGTCAGTCCGCCTTCCTTCTCGACCTTCGCGGACAGCGACACCATCGTCGTCACGTTCAGGTCCGTCGCGCCGCACAGGAGCTTGTCCTTGCCCTCGGTGCGAAGCAGGACGTTGGCCAAGATCGGGAGCGTGCTCTTTCGATCGGCGATGCCTTGCGCGAGATACAACCCGCGCAGGAACTCGTCTTTGCGAATCTTGAACTCCATCCCGGCTCTCCTTCGTTGCGCTGCTCGAGGCTTCTCTTTTCCCAGGGCGTTAGCTGTTTCCAGCTCTCTTCTAGCTTTTATTTAAGAGATCTAAAAGCAGATGTAGTAGGGGCTGTGGAGATGTGGAGAGACGCGGGTCTCCGTCGGAGAACGGCGTCCATGCCCTGTGCATGACTTGCGGGTTACGCAGGCGGCCGATCGTGGACAGCTCGGAAACCGGCTTGCTCCCCACCCCGTCCACAGCGTCATCAACAGGTTTGCCAGGCGGATCTCAGGGCTGGCGGAGGCGGCTCTCGAGCGTGCCGACCACGCTGCGCACCGTCGGATCCTCGCCGCACAGGCGCTCGATTTTCCGGACGGCGCTGATGACGGTCGAGTGATCCTTGCCGCCGAATCGGCCGCCGATCTCGGGATAGCTCATGTTGGTCAGCTTGCGCGCCAGGTACATCGCGATCATGCGCGGGTGGGCGATGGCGCGGTGGCGCTTCGGCCCTTTCAGGTCATGCAGCTTCACGTCGAAGTAGCCGGCGACCTCGCGCTGGATCGCCTCGATGGTCAGCCCGGACGGGGCGTTCGCGATCAGCTTGGCCAGGGCGTCGCGGGCCAGCTCGATCGAGATCTCCTGGCCGTGGAACGACGCGCGCGCCGCCAGACGCAGCAGCGCCCCCTCCAGCTCGCGCACGTTGGTCTTGATGTGGGCGGCCAGGTACAGCGCCACCTCGTCGGGGAGGCTGACCTTCTCGGCCTCCGCCTTGCGCTTCAGGATGGCGACCCGCGTCTCGAGATCAGGCGTCTCGACCTCGGCTATGAGGCCCCAGGTGAAGCGGCTGCGCAGCCGGTCTTCCACGCCCGGCAGCTCCGCCGGCAGCTTGTCGGACGTCAGCACGATCTGCTTGTGGGCGTAGTGAAGCGCGTTGTACGTGTGAAAGAACTCGTCCTGCGAGCTGTCCTTGTTGGACAGGAACTGGATGTCGTCGACCAGCAGCACGTCCGGCGCCGTTCGGTAGCGGGCGCGGAAGTCCTCCATCGACGTCCCCGACGATCGCCGGATCGACCCGATGAAGTCGGTCACGAACTTCTCGCAGGTCACGAAGGTGATCGCCCACTCCGGATGCTGGCGGTGGATCTCGTGGCCAATCGCCTGCAAGAGGTGGGTCTTGCCCAGGCCGACGCCGCCATAGATGAAGAGCGGGTTCCAGCGCGAGGCGGGCGCGTCGGCGACCATGCGCGCGGCGGCGTGGGCGAACTGGTTGGTCGGGCCCACGACGAACTTGTCGAACGTGTAGCGAGAGACGAGATCGGGCGGCGGGGCGGCCGCGGGGTAGCTTCCGCTGCTCGTCATCCGATCATTGCGCTCGCCGCGTTCACTGCGCTCGCTGGACCGATCGCCGGCCACGTGCGCGGCGGCGACGGCGTCTTCCTCGACCACCTCGAAATCAACCGTGAACGGCCGCTGCGCGCGCGCCTCGAGATCCTTGAGGATCGACGGGAGGAAATTGTCCTCGAACCATTCCTTGTGATAGCGGTTCGGCGCCCGCAAGCGGATGCGGCCGTCGTCGATGCCTACGCACTCGATGGGACGCAGCCACAGATCGCGGTGCGCGGGTTTGACCATCGGCTCGATGGAGCGGACTGCCTCCGTCCACAGTTCAAACATTTCGGGCACCCTCAGAGGGTTCCCGAACCCTCCCGCGAAGGACTCCGGTGGGCGAAGCCCACCTCCGTCCACGCGCAACATCCGCGTCCCCTGTCCACAGCACGCGGGCGCAAAAATGCTCAGTGATTTCCGGCGCGATCACTCGACTTCCCCCTGTTTGTCCACAGCAATAGACGACCGCCATCTCCCGAGCGACGAAAGGTGGGACCGCCAGATTTTTTTGGTTCCTGTTTCGTTTCGTCGCGAATGCCGCGCGCAGCGGGTTGCGCGCGGTGGAGGTTCTCTATCAAAACGCACTGAGCGCCGAAAGCGCGCTGCGGCCAACGTTTCGCAAGGCCGCGAAAATCGGTCAGATAATTTTTTCCAGTTCGTCACGGAAGAGATGCATGGGGTGAACCCGCAATTTGCACATCGCGCGTAAGCAAGCGGAGTCGCGTGCGTTTTCGATTCATGGCAGAGATGCGGACGGGCTCGCTGCGGATTTCATGCGCGTTTGCCGTGTCGAATGGCGGAAAGCCGCATGCCATGGGCGCTGGCGCGCACGTCGCACGCAAGATCGAATTTCTCTCGACGGAGAGCCCGGGGTCGCGTGATCGCGCGCGCGGATTCTCCGTTGGAAACAGCCTGTTTGATTCAGGCGGGGGTGGTTAGTTTGAGCGCCGTTCGTTGACACTGTGGGGGGGCCGATGCTATGGAACTGCGCTTTTCCGGGCACGCGCGTTCGCGGGTCCGAAGCATCGTGAAGTTCGGAGGAACTCGTGAAGAGGACATTTCAGCCCCACCGCAAGAGCCGCAAGCGCACGCATGGGTTTCGCAAGCGGATGCGGACGCGGGCGGGCCGCGAAGTTCTGCGCCGCCGGCGCCGCAAAGGGCGCCGTCAGCTCACGGTGACGGTAGCCAAGAAGTAGGCGCCTTGATCGCCGCTGGCTCCGCCGGTACCGCCGAGCAGCGACGGGAGCGCTTCCCGCGGGCGGCGCGCGTGCGTCGACGCGCCGACTACCTCGCGATCCAGAACCGCGGCCGCCGCGTGAGCGGGGCGAACCTCATGTTGTTCGCGCTCGCCGGGAACGGCCGCATCGGCATCACGGTCAGCCGGAAGGTCGGCATCGCTGTCGTCCGCAACCGCGTCAAGCGCTGGATTCGCGACTGCTGGCGCCGCAGCCGAGCCGACTTCCCCGGGCACGTCGACATGGTGGTCGTGGCGCGGCCCTCCGCCGCCGCAGCGGACCACGCCGGGATCTGCCGCGAGCTGTCCGCGCTCGCGCGACGGCTGGGACCGAGGTAAGACGTGGGCCGACGTCGATGTCCAGGTCCATGTCCATGTCCATGTCTATGTCGATGATGAGCTGGGTGCTACTGATCCTGGTCCGCGTGTACCGCGTGCTGCTGTCGCCCGTTTACCACGCCTTGTTCGGCCCGTGCTGCCGCTTCGAGCCGACCTGCTCGGCATACGCCGAACAGGCGGTGAAGCAGCACGGCGCCTGGCGAGGTTTCTGGCTGGCCGCGCGCAGGCTCGCGCGCTGCCATCCGCTCGCGCGTGCCGGGTTCGATCCCGTGCCGGAACGGATGAAGTGATGGAGAAGCGCGTCGCCCTCGCGGTCGCCCTGAGCATCGGCGTCCTCGTTCTGTGGTCCGTGCTGTTTCCGGCGCCGAAACCGCCTCCGGCTCCGGCGCAGCCTCAGCAGCAGGCGCAGCCGACTGCGCCGGCGACCGCCCAGAATCCACCGGGTGCGCCCGGGGTGCCCGCGGCGGCCGGAACGGGCGCCGCGCCCGCGCCGAGCGCGAACAAGCCCGAGCAGGTGCTGGAGATCGCGACCCCCGAGGCGCGGTATGTGTTCTCGAGCCTGGGTGGGACCCTGGTGCACGCGAAGCTGCGCGAGCGACAGTTCCTCGACGACGCGAAGGATCCCAACAGCGGTCACGACGTCGTGCGCGTGACCGACCCCGCGCACGCGCCATTCGGCACCAAGTTCCCCGAGTCGGGATTCCCGTCGCCGGCCGACGCTGCGTGGGATGCCAGCCAGCCGTCACCGGACACCGTGGTGTTCTCCGCCGACAGCGGCAACGCCCACATCGAGAAGCGCTACCGCGTAGACAAGGCAGCGCGCTATCGGCTGCAGCTCGAGGTCGTGGTCTCGAACCGCGGCGACGCGCCGATCGGCAGCCACCTGGCCTTGTCGGTCAGCGGCAAGCAGGACCCGGACAAGCGGGGCGGCGGATTCTTCTCGCAGGGCTCGTCGAACATCTCGTCGGCGCTCTGCTACGTGAACGGCGACGTCGAGCGCAAGTCGATCGAGGCCTTCTCGAAAGATCCGAAGGACGGAATCAAAGAGGAGAAAGGCAAAGGGACGGTCACCTGGATCGGGACGGACGAGAAGTTCTTCCTGCTCGCCGCCGTGCCGCCCGCCGAGACGACGGGGAACAGCCGCGTCTGCAGGACCGAGGGGCTGGGCCCGGACCTCGGGCAGGTGACGCTGTTGTTCCCTGAGCGCGTGGTCGCGCCCAAGACCGACGTCAGCTACCCGTTCACTGTCTTCGTCGGCCCGAAGTTCATGGACGACCTCGAGGCGGTCCAGCCGCCGGGCGCGACGGCCGCGGCGCCGGTCGAGGTCAATCTGCACAAAGCTGTCGACGTCACGC
>DATMZL010000788.1:0-3712 GCA_035607075.1 Polyangia bacterium | reverse complement strand
GCCCGGCGGCGGCGCGCCACCGGCGACCGTCGCGGAGGCGGGCTTGCCGCCCGACGTGACCGCTCGCCTCACCGCTGCGTACGGCAGCCGCGCCGACGGCGTGTTGCAGGTGGCGCACGCGTCGGCAGATCTCGCCCAGCGAATCGATCCCGAGCTGCCCTACCTCTGGGCGGAGGTCGTTCACGCGGTCCGCAGCGAGCACGCGCGCTCGGTCGCGGACGTGCTCCGCCGGCGCGTGCCGCTCTACCGCGACGCCCGCGACCAGGGCCTCGGCGCCGCGGACCGCGTCGCGCAAATACTGACCGACGAGCTCGCCTGGCCGCCCGCGCGGCGGGCCCGCACGCTCCTGGACTATCGCGCCGATGTCGATCGCTCGCGCCGGTGGCGAGACGATCCGCCGCCGCTTACAGGATCGTGATGACGCCGTCGACCGCGCGCAGACGCGCGTAGAGGGCCAGCACCGCCTCGGCGCTCGCGCACGGAACGCGCAGCCGATGACTCACGTACTTACCGTGCGCCGACGGGCGCCGCTCGTGAGCGTCCTTCGCGAGCGGACCGTCCAGACCGACCGCAGCGGCCGCCGCTGCCAGCACGGCGGCCTCCACGGCGTCGTCGGTACGCGCGATCACCGACAACGAAAAGCTTCCCGGGAAAACGTGGTTCGCTTCCAGCAGCTCGATCGCCCGCCGCCGCGCCTCGGGACTGTCGATCGTGCTCGCGTTCAATTCAGTCTCGTCTTCGCGTCGCGCGCCTTCTTGCGCTCGTCGTCAGCGGCGGCGCGCGCCGGGCCGTACGGAAGCGGCTTGTCAGTCCGCAGCACTTGCACGGGCAGCACCAGGCTCATCGACTGCGGCAGCGGCTCGAAGAACCAGCCGGAGACCACGTTGGACAGACACTCATTGACCGGGCACTCCGGCCCGTACGACGACCCGGCGATCGCGTGATCGCGAATCTCGCCCGACCGCGCCAGCGAAAGCTTCACGCCGACGTAGCCCCTCTTCTGGCAGCTGATCGGCAGCACGTCGAAGCACTGGTGCAAGCTGCGCGCCTGCAGCTGAGCCTCGCCGCGCAGGAGCATCTCGACTTCCAGCGGCGTCGCATCGGCGGGGATCGCCGACCGCATCTCCGCATCGCCGATCGGACCGGCCACGCGGACCGCACAGAGCACGCTGGCCAGCGCCGCGACCTGAAGCGGCAGCAGCGCCTTCCGCGCGAACCGGCGCAACACACCGGCGGGCAGCTCGGGCACGCTGCCGCCGTCGGGTCCACTGCGGACGACGAACGTCGCGACGCCGACCCGAACCTCTGCGCGAGAATCGGCCGGCAGCGGAACGTCGACCGTGCCCTCGCCGATCACGCTCTCGAGCGGAATCGGCGCGCGACCGCTCTCGAGATGCCCTGACAGACCGGGCGTCAAACGCATCACGTAGCCGCCCGCGGTGCGGCGCACCAGCGGCATCGGCGAGGCGGCAAACGCGTCGTCGTCGATGTCCGCGCCGATCGCGTAGCAACGCGCGCGGCGCGCGGCGCGCAGGCCCGCAAGCACAGCCGCGCCGACGCCCGCGACCATCCAGACGAGGAGGTATGGCACGGCATAGACCACGCGGTGCGCGGCCAGCAAGGCGCCGCCGACGAGCAGCGCAGCCGCGAGCGCCATGCCCGCAACGGCCGCGAACGTCGTGATTGCTGCCCGCCACTCGCCTCGCAGCGACAGGCGGCGCTGCGAAACCACGCCGCCATTCATGAGGTACGCGATGTCGACCGACTGTGTCTGCTTCACGGTGAACCTCTCGGCCGTATTTGTGGTCTGTGTCCGCCTCGATTCTACGGCAGACGGTGTTTTGTGGTCGTCGGGAATTCGGACGAAAAGCCTGAGCTCGTGTCGTGTCGACTGAACCTCATTTCCGTCGGTCCCGGAAACGGGATGCGGGAGCTTTCCCAGCACCAAGTGCAAAACATGTTTCGCACCCATCGGTTAGCGGCTCATCTGCGCACCGACGGTAGGGGTGACGCTGCTGTGACAGTTCCTCGACGGGATTTTGCAGCGTATCGGGGTGGGGCGCGGTAGGCGGGGGCCGGCGGGGTGCGTAGCCGGGTACGCGGCCCAGGCAAAGGTTTCTAACAAGTTTCGTGTGATTTCAGTGTCTTACAGGCTGTTGTCCGCATGGCATGCACCGTGCTAAATGAGGGCGCGACCTTCGGGGAGGAGACCGTGTCCATGGCCCAGGCCGCTACGATGCCCATCACAGCGAAGACGACGAAGACGAAGCCCAGCCCTGCCGCTGCTCCGGCACCGGCGGCACTCCCGAATCGCGAGAAGGCGATTCAGATTCTTTCGAAATCGATTTACAAGGAGCTCCGCGAAAACGGCTACGAGCCGAAGCAGATCGTGGCGCTCGCGACCGAGATCATCTCGCTGGTTACGACCGACATCGGCGACCGACCGCTGGTGTAGTTCCAGCCAGGTTTTTCCTGGCCTTCCGCATCCTTCTGAAGCATTCTTCCGCGCGCCCAGACCGGGCGCGCTTTTTTTTGTCCGGCGTGCGGTCGGGCCGCAGGAACGGAGCGCTGAGACCATGCCGCTGAAGACCATATCCGAGCTGGATATTTCAGGCCGGCGTGTCTTCATTCGCGTTGATTTCAACGTCCCGTTCAACGCCAACGGCGCGGTCGCCGACGACACGCGCATTCGGGAGAGCCTACCCACCATCAGGTTCGCCCTCGACAAGGGGGCGCGGGTGGTGCTCGCGTCGCACCTGGGGCGCCCGAAGGGCAAGCCCGACAAGAAGTATTCGCTGGAGCCGGTCGCCGCTCGCTTGGCGGAGCTGATCGGCGCCGACGTGGCCCTGACCGACGAGCCGGTTGGCGACGGGGCCCGCAAGGTGGTCAACGATCTGCATGCGGGCGCGATCGCGCTGCTGGAAAACCTTCGGTTTTCGCCCGGCGAGGAGGCGAACGACGAGCGCTTCGCGCGCGCCCTCGCCAGCTACAGCGACGTTTACGTCAACGATGCGTTCGGGACTGCGCACCGCGCGCATGCGTCGACGGCGGGGATCGCGAAGTTCGTCGCCGACAAGGGCATCGGCCTGCTGATGGAGCGCGAGGTGAAGTTCCTCGGGCGGCTGCTGGGCGACGTGGAGCGCCCGTTCGTGACGATCATCGGCGGCGCCAAGGTGTCGGACAAGATCGGCGTGCTCGAGAACCTGCTCGCGAGGCAGCACCCGATCGACCAGTTGCTCATCGGCGGCGCGATGGCGAACACCTTCCTAAAGGCGAAGGGCGGGAAGCTCGGCCGTTCGCTTGTCGAGGACGACAAGCTGGCGCTGGCGCGCGCATTCCTCAAGAAAGCCGAGGACGCGAACGTCGACGTGCTGTTACCGCGCGACGTGGTCGCCGCGGCGGGCACGAAGTCCGAGGCGGGCCGCGTGATGCAGGCGATGGCGGTGCCCGACGACCTGGCGGCGCTCGACATCGGACCGGAGACGGCGCGCGGGTTTGCCGACGCGATCGCGCGCGCCAAGACGATCCTCTGGAACGGTCCTATGGGCGTGTTCGAGTCCGAACCGTTCGCGGCCGGGACGCTGGCCGTCGCGCAGGCGGTGGCGTCGGCGCGCGGCGCGCTTTCGGTCGTGGGCGGCGGTGACTCGGTGGCGGCGGTCCAGAAGAGCGGCGTCGCTGACCAGATCACCCACATCTCGACCGGAGGCGGCGC
>DATMZL010000975.1:0-3791 GCA_035607075.1 Polyangia bacterium | reverse complement strand
CTCGACGCGATCACCCTCTGAACCCTAAGAGGGTTCCGAACCTCCCGCGATGAGCTCCGCGCGGCAAAGCCGCGCTACGCTCGACGCGATCACCCTCTGAGACGGCTGCCGGTCGTCAGGGGCAGGCGCCGCAGCTCGGGAAGCACTCCGTGAATTGCGTCGAACCCGAGATGCAGCCGACATACTGGTCGCCGTCGAAGTCGCACGCGCCGTAGCACGGCGGATTCGTGTTCGGGCAAGCCGTCCCGCGGCTGAACCCGGGCGAATCGGCGGAGAGGCACATGCCGGCGCCTCCCGTTCCGCCGCCGCCGGTCGTGCCGCCGCGGCCTGCGCTGCCGGTCGTTCCCGCATTTCCGGAGGTGCCGGCGTTTCCGGAGGTACCGGCCGATCCGGTCGTCCCTCCCTTGCCGGCGCTGCCGGTCGTTCCCGCCGATCCTGCAGCGTCGTTGTTACTGCTGCTCGAACCGCAAGCGAGCGCCATCAACAGAACTTGTACGGCAAGGAACCGCCTCATTCCCCCTGGGTTGCCCGGGCCGCGTTCCGCGGCTCAAACAACGCGCCTGTGCAGTCAGCGGGCGCAGGCGAATTCACTTCGCCGGAGCGAGCGGGGGCGCGGGGGCACCGAGCGAGCGAAGCGAGCGAATGACCGCCGATCAGATGGAGGAGAGAGAGGGATTCGAACCCTCGGTACCTCACGGTACACACGATTTCCAATCGTGCCCCTTCGGCCACTCGGGCATCTCTCCAATTTTTAAAAGGAACCCTGGGAGGGTTCCTTAAACCTCCCGCGATGAGCTCCGGCGGGCGAAGCCCGCCTGCGCTCGACGCGATCCTATTTTCTTCGAGGAGAGGGTGGGAGTCGAACCCACGTTGGACTTGCGCCCAAACCTGATTTCGAATCAGGCGCTTTCGGCCACTCAGCCACCTCTCCGGACTACGAAGGCCGGTTTTTTATCACATCAGGCGGCGGCGCGGAGTTCCTTCAGCTTTTCGCGGACGGCGTCGGCGTGGCCCTTGGCCTTCACCTTGGCCCAGTGGTGCGCGACCTTGCCGTCGGGGCCGACGATGACGGTCGAACGGATCACGCCGATCGTCTTCTTGCCGTAGAGCACTTTCTCGCCCCAAGCGCCGTACGCGGTCATCGCCTTGTGCTCGGGGTCGGAGAGCAGGCGGACCTTCAGCTTGTACTTGGCGATGAACTTCTTGTGGCTCTCGAGGCTGTTGGGGCTGCAGCCGACGACGGCCGCGTCCAGCTTCTCGAAATCCTTGAGGCCGTTGGTGAAGTCGCACGCTTCGGTCGTGCAGCCGGGCGTGTCGTCGTTCGGATAGAAATAGAGGACCAGCCACTTGCCCTTGTACTCGGACGGCTTCACGACCGTGCCGTCCTGATCGGGCAGCGAGAACGCGGGCGGGGCGCTTCCAACCTTCAGCTTGTCGGCCATGGGCTGCGTTTTACACCATTGGCGTCGTCGCTGGATCTCGGGCGCAAACTGTGACAGATAGAGGGCGGTCCCGGGCGACGGAACGCCGGCGAACCCCGCCAGGCCAGGAATGGAGCAACGGTAACCAGCCGACCGGGTGCTCGGGGCCGTTATTTTTAATGGGAACCCTCAAAGGGTTTCCCAAACCCTCCAATGGCCGACGTCGTCTACATGATCTCGGACATGCTGTTCTCGTCGAAGCTGCGCGAGGCGGCGAAGGCGAGCGGCGTGTCGGTTCAGGCGACGCGCGACGCGGCGGCGTGGGCGACCGCGGCGCGTGAGGCCAAGCTGGCGATCGTCGACCTGCGGATGCCGGCGGCGCTCGCGGCGCTGGATGCGCTGGCGGCTGCGCCCGGGAACGCGCGCACGGTCGGCTTCATCGACCACGAGCGCACCGACGTCATGGACGAGGCGCGCGCCAAGGGCTGCACCGACGTGATGGCGAAGGGCCAGTTCGCGAACGCGCTGCCCAAGTTGCTGGCCGGCCTCTCGGCCTGACGCCGTCATGGCGGAGCGGACGCAGATCCGACGCGGCGTCGGGCTGGCCGCTGCCGCTGCGCTGTCGTTCGGCGTGACCGTGCCGCTCCTCAAGCGGGCGAGCGCGGGCGTGGGCGTCTTCGCGTCCGGCTCGCTGCTTTATCTCGGCGCCGCGGCTGCGGCCGGTCTGGTGGTCGCGTTCCGGCGGCGCCCGGTCGCGAGCGGGGCGCCGCGCGCCGGCGTGCTCGCGCGCCTGATCGGCGTCGCGCTGCTGGGCGGCGTCTGCGCGCCGGCGCTGCTGATCGCGGGCGTCAAGCGGACCGACGCGGTCACGACGTCGCTGCTGCTGACGCTGGAGGCGCCGTTCACGATGTTGCTCGCCCGCCTGTTGTTCCACGAACACCTGGGCCGGAGCGCGCTCGGGGCCGCGGCGCTGGTGCTCGCCGGCGCGTTGCTTGTCGCGACGGCGGCGGGCGCGGCCGGGCCCGCGCGCGCGGGCGCGCTCTTCGTGGCGGGCGCGATGCTGGCGTGGGCGCTCGACAACATCGTGTCGCGCACGCTGGCCGACCGCGATCCGTTGTCGGTCGTCGGATGGAAAGGGCTGCTGGGCGGCGTCCTTTCCGCGGCAGGCGCAGCGGCGATTGGTGAGGCGCGGCCGCCGGTGGGCGCGGCGCTCGCGATCGCCGGTATCGGCGCCGTTGGTTACGGCCTCAGCTTGCTTTGCTACCTGCGCGCGCAGGCGCTGATCGGCGCGGCCCGCACAGCCTCGGTGTTCGCGGCGGCGCCGTTCGTCGGGTCGGCGGTCGCGCTCGCGCTCGGCGAGCCGTGGCCCGGCGTCACGTTCGCGGCCGCCGCGGCCCTGATGATCGTCGGGGTCTGGTTGCACGCGTCCGAGCGCCACGGCCACCGCCACCACCACGAGCCGCTGCGCCACGAGCACCTGCACACGCACGACGACGGCCACCACACGCACACGCACGATCCCATGCCCTCCGGCCCGCACACCCACGTGCACGAGCACGAGCCCGTCACGCACGAGCACGAGCACAGCGAAGACCTCCACCACCGCCACCACTCCTGAGGCGCGTCGGGCTGCCTACGGGCTCCCGCCGTCCTGCCCTTCTCGTCGCGGGTCGCCTGGTGAAGGCGTGTTGGCCTTGCTCACCCTCCACGCCCTACACACGCGGCCAACCCACCTTCACCAGGCTCTGCGAGCGGACGCTTCGCCGTGGTCCTGAGGGACCACGCTTCGGTCCTGAGTGAAGAGCCTTGCGCGTGGTGACTGGGCCGGGTGGGAAGGGTGTGTAGGGTGAGCAGGCCCAGTCGCCACGCGCAAGGCGACCCGCGATCAAGGGCTGACGGCGGAGGTCCGCGCGAACAGCGGCAGCAACTCGCGCAAGGAACGAACCACCAGATCCGGCGAGCCCCACTCCACAAGGTCGTGCGCCGAGAGCCCCTCGCGATCGAGCAGCACCGTCCGGCAGCCCGCGTCGCGCCCCGCGATCACGTCGTACTTGAAGTCGCCGACGGCCAGCGTGTGCGCGGGCGCCACGCCCATCGCCTGGCACAGCGCCAGCGCGCCCGCCGGCGACGGCTTGGGCGGGCCGTCCTCGCGCGTGTAGATCGCGTGGAACTCGAACGTGAACATTCGCGCGAACGTCTCGACGACCTCGCGCACGTTGCGCGTCAGGATCGCGATCGGGATCTCCCGATCGCGCAGGTGGCCGAGCAGATCCGCGCAGCCGTCGGCCAGCGTCGCCTGCGCGATCGCCGCCCGTTCGTGGCGCAGCATGACCGTCTCGGCGTGCGCGCGCTGCGCCGCCGTCAGCCGTT
>DATMZL010001673.1:0-17813 GCA_035607075.1 Polyangia bacterium | reverse complement strand
CGCGCGCGGTGTATGACCGCCCGCATCGAGGGCACCTGGATCAACATGCCGCCGACGAGCACGGCGTCCGCCCACTTCAGATCCGCGTCGGTGAGCGGTTCGACGTTCATGTCGACGAGGCGCAGCTGCCAGTCGCGCGGCAGCAGCGCGGCGACGGTGATGAGACCGAGGGGCGGCATCGTGGCCTGCCGCCCGACGATCGCGAGGCCGTACTGTAAACCCCAATAGGTTCGCGGGAATTCGGCCGCGACCAGCAGAATCCGACGCATCCCAGATCAACGTAAGACTTGGGGGATCGTCGGCGCCCCGGGAGGGTCTGTATTCCGCTCGGGTCGCCCGGTCCAGGCGAGACTCGGTCCGGTAGCGGCGGCGCGAGCCCATCGTTAGCATCAGGCAAGGAGGCCGTCGTGAAACATGCCGTCGTATGGATTGATCAGAAGGAGGCCCGCGTCTTCGAGGTCGACGCCGAGAACGTCGGGGAGGCGATCGTTCACGCGCCGGGGCCTCACATTCATCGTCACGCCAACGAGCAGGATCTGCGCGTCAGGAATCATCCCGACGACGAGCCGCGATTCTTCGGTGAGGTCGCCCGGGCCCTCCAGAATCACGGTCAGGTGCTGCTGGTGGGCCCGTCGATGACGAAGCTGCACTTCTTGAGATACCTGCAGCGGCACGATCACGCCCTCGAGGAGAGGATCGTCGGCATCGAATCAGCCGACCATCCCACGGACGCGCAGCTCGTCGCGCATCTGCGCCACTACTTCCGCGAATCCGCTCCGCGCCGCGATCGCTAGCCGCGGTTCGCTCCGATCGTTCGGAAAAGCCGTCCTAGTTGGGTCGAACGCGCCGCCCGCGCGCTGACGTCACGCAGGGGCGCAATTTGCGAACGGTCGTGACGAACTTATCTCATGGCCAAGCCTCCCGCCGTCGCCCAGAACTGCCGTCATGGTGAGTGCATGCCGGGTGTTGCTGGTTGTTTCGATGATGGCCGGTGGATCGGTCGCGAGCGCCGCAACGCCCGCCGCCCGCCCGACGGTCGTCGACTACGACTTCGCGTTTGCCCGAGCCTTCCCCGCCTCCGGGGATGCGCACCGAATCACCGATTGGACGTTCTACTCCGCTCTGGTGGCGGGCGACCTCGTGACCTACGGAGGGAAGATCGATCCGGCGATCGCGGCGCGCGTCCACGCCGCCAAGGGGAAGCCCTATCAGATGCAGCAAGTGGAGACGAGCCTGAAACGCGACGGCCGCCTGGTCGCGGCGTTCAACGCCCAGCGCCAGCGGATCCGATCGATGATCCTCTACGCTGACGGAAGCGGTTTCGCCGACGACAAGTGCCGGCATCCGCTGGTGTACGTGGAGAACGAGTTTCGACTCGTCCTCGGCGAGGGCAACAGCGGCGGGGATCGGCTGTCCCACGCGACGATCGCGCCCGGTTGCCCGCCGACGCTGGACCGCGGCTTCCAGATCACGGCAGGCCGTTCGTCGCGGTTCAAGTGCTGGCCGACCGATTCAGCGACCCAGTGCGGATGGGCGCTGCCCGACATGCCCCCGGCACTCAAGAGCGTCATCGAGACCGATTACCCGGGGGCGATCACGCTGCGCTGGCGGTGGCGAGGCCTCGGCGATGTCGTTCACACCCGCTACGTCGACGCCATGGGCAATCGAGTGGCCGCCCAGGCGAGCGTGGCGCTGACGGTTCCGGCCGAGCTCAGTCTCGAGTTCGTCAGCCCCGGCGGGGATCTGCTGTGGAGCGCGCCGGCCGCGGCGGTCGCAGGCAGGTCCCGCTGATCTCCGCGGCGCGGCCACGTCCAGCGCGGCACGCGTGCTCTTTTACCCCTTCAGGGACATCTAGGACGTGCGAGCCGGCGTCGCGCACGGAGTCAAGCGACAGCGGGACCGCAAGAATCCGCATTCCATTCTCTCGGTAGGTGAAGAAGCGTTAGCTTCCCTCCGTGCTTTACGAGTTCCTCCTTGCGAACCGTGCCGAGATCCTCGTTCGCTCCCGGACGAAGCTCTCCGGACGCAAGGCTCCGACGCCCACCCCGGCCGAGTTGGCGGACGGATTACCCCTGTTCATGGACCAGCTCATCGCAATCCTGCGCGCCGCAAAAAGCGATCGCGGTGCGGGGCACCGGAACATGGCGGCGAGCGCCGGCCTGCACGGCGGAGAGCTACTCCGGCTCGGGCTGACGGTGGGTCAGGTGGTCCACGACTACGGCAGCATCTGCCAGAGCGTCACGGAGCTGGCCGATGAACGCGACGTCGCGATCACCGCCGACGAGTTCCAGACGTTGAACCGCTGCCTCGACGACGCCATCGCCGAGGCCGTGACCATGTACGAGCAGCAGCGCGACCGAACCATCAGCGGTTCCGGCGTCGCGCACCTCGGTTTTCTGGCGCATGAAATGCGCAACCTCCTCAGCACCTCGATGCTCACGTTCGAGGCGCTCTCGAGAGGCAACGTCGGCGTTCACGGGAGCACCGGCACCTTGCTCGGGCGCAGCCTGCGGCGGATGAGGGTGCTGATCGATCGCACGCTTGCGGAGGTGCGTCTCGAGGGCGGCCCCCAGCACCCAGAGCGCGTGTCCATCCGGGAATTGATCGAGGAGATCGAGGTCGTCGTGACAATCGACGCGAACGAGCACGATATCAGTCTTTCGGTCGATGCGGGTCACCCCGCCGTGACGGTCGAAGCCGACCACCAGATCCTGGCGTCCGTCGTCGCGAACCTGGTTCAGAACGCTTTCAAGTTCACCCGCGCCCATGGTCACATCATCGTCAGTACCCACACGACAGGCGATCGCGTGCTGATCGATGTGGAGGACGAGTGCGGCGGACTGCCACCAGGCAAGGCGGAGGATCTGTTTCGCCCATTCGAGCAGCGTGGCGCGGACAAGAGCGGGCTGGGACTGGGGCTCTCCATCAGCATGAAAGGCGTCCGCGCGAACGGCGGGGAGATCCGCGTTCGCAACCAACCGGGCAAGGGGTGCACGTTCACCGTGGATCTGCCCCGATCGGTACCGACGGCGCCCTGATTCTCGGCGTCGCAAAGTTTCGACGGCCCTGAACGTCCTGGCGGATCATCACGCTAGAACCCAAGCCCGATTTGCCCGCCGGCCCCCCAGCTGTCCAGGTTCCCGCCGCCCGACACGAGGTTGTTGTAGTAGGTCTTCCGATAGGTGAAGCGTGCGTCGGCCACGAATCCGCCGTACCCGAACGCGAAGCCGCCGCCGAACGGCACGGTCATGATGTCGTCGCTCGAGGCGAGGTCCGAGGTATTGACTCCGGAGTGGGTGACATTGAAGTGCGACCAGCCGAGGCCGACGAAACCGAAGGGTTCGATCAGCGACATCTGGTTCCAGCTCACGATCGGAACGTTCAAGCGCAGCGCTCCCTCGGCCCCGTTCGAGATCAGGCGTGCGCTGCCGCTCAAACCGAGCGCGTCGATGTCCCGGGCGTTCCCGATGTACGCCGCCTCCACGCCAACGATTCGGCGCATTCCCCCGACGATGCGCGCGCTCCAGTATCCGCCGACGCCCGTCATGCTCCGGAGGTTGTTGTCGGTAAAATCTTCGAAGCCGCCGCCGACGAACAGTCCGCCGCCATGAGGGGAGACTGACGATCGATAAATGCGGCCAGGCTCCGAATCCCTGACCTGCCGCCTTTCCGCCGGCGCTGGCACCAGCGTCGGGCCGACGTTCACGTCCGCGTTCGCCGGCGGCGTGTCGACCTCGACGTTCGTCGTCGTCTCATCAGCCGGAACAACGGCTGGAGCAGGATCCACGTCCAGGTTCACGTGCGGCCGCGGCATCGTGCCGTCGTCGGGCGGACCCGACGTCACCGCGCTCGGAGAGGTCTCCGCCCTCGCGGTTGCCCACCCCAACGCCACAACGCCAGCCGCGAGCAGTGAAATGGTCTTCATGACTTCCCTCCAACCTTCCCGATCCCCGGACCTCATTGCCGACCAGAGAATCTCCGGGCGGGCATGTAGTCCCCGTTCGTAGATATGCTCACTGCGGATGCGCGCTGCTGCCTATTCCACGTCGACTTCGGCGCGATGCTCCTGGTGGTCGTCGCGGAGGGGGATCGTCCCGTCCGACTGCTCGACGCCGTCGCACGACACGCGCTTGACGGTCCGGCCGGCGCCGGCGAGACGCCGGACATGGATGTGATAGATCGTCTCGCGGTACCGGTAATGCACGTCGAACCCCGGCCATCCCGCCGGTAACAGCGGGGATACCGCAAGGCGATCCACCTCGAGCCGGAGCCCCAGAAGCGATTCCGTGATCAGGCGGTACATCCAACCCGCGGACCCCGTGTACCAGGTCCAACCACCCCGACCCGCATGTCGTGGGTTCGCATAGACATCCGCCGCCACGACATACGGCTCGACCTTGTACCTCGCGATCGCCGCTTCGTCGTCGCCGTGCTGCACCGGGTTTATGAGCCCGAACAGCTCCCAGGCGCGTTCCGCGTTACCCGTCGCCGCAAAAGCCATGACCGTCCAGACGGCGGCGTGCGTGTACTGGCCTCCGTTTTCACGTACGCCCGGGACGTATCCCTTCACGTACCCAGGGTTGGACGATGACTTGTCGAACGGGGGCGCGAACAGCTGGATGATCCCGAGGGGGCGGTCGACGAGCCGTGCGTCCAGGGCCGCCAGCGCCTGCTTGGCGCGTGCGCCGTCGCCGGCGCGCGACAGGACCGACCAGCTTTGGGGCAGGGAATCGATCTGGCACTCGGCGTTGCCGGCAGATCCAACCGGCTGTCCGTCATCGAAGAAGGCCCGCAGGTACCACCCGCCGTCCCACGCATGCTGCTCGATCTTCTCTCGAAGCGTGTCGGCCTGCGAGCTGCAAAGCTCCGCGAACGCCACGTCCGATCGCCGCCGGGCCAGGTCGCCGAAGGAGACGAGCACGTCGTACAGGAAGAAGGCGAGCCACACGCTCTCGCCCTTGCCCTGCTCTCCGATCAGGTTCATCCCATCGTTCCAGTCTCCGCTCCCCATCAAGGGCAGGCCGTGGGAGCCGAAGCGCAAACCGTGGCGAATCGCCCGCACGCAGTGCTCGTAGACGCTCGCGGACTCCTCTGAACGCGTGGGAAGGTCGTAGTAGCTGTCCTCATCTGGATTGACCGCGCGACCCTCGAGGAAAGGCGCGGGCTCGTCGAGCAGGCCGGTGTCCCCGACCGTCGAGACGTAGCGGCAGGTGGCGAACGGAAGCCACAGGTAGTCGTCGGAGATGTGCGTGCGAACGCCGCGCCCCTTTGGCGGGTGCCACCAATGCTGGACATCTCCCTCTCGGAACTGATGGGCCGCACATCGAAGGATCTGCTCTCTCAGGAGCGCCGGTTCGTTGTGGACGAGCGCCATCACGTCCTGCAGCTGGTCGCGGAATCCGAAGGCTCCGCCCGACTGATAGAAGCCGCTGCGGCCCCAGAGACGCGACGTCATCACCTGGTACAGCAGCCACCCGTTCGCGAGGAAATTGAGCCCGCTGTCCGGCGTCTGCACGTTCACTGTCCCCAAGGTGCGATTCCAGAACGACCAGACCCCCTCGAGCGCGCCGCGCGCGGCCCCGACGCCCCGGAACCGCGTCACCAGTGTTCGCGCGTCGGCCAGATCCCGCCCCGACCCGAAGGTGAAGGCGATCTCCCGTTCCTGGCCGTCGGCCAGATCCAGCGCCACCTGCATCGACAGACAGGCATCCAGGCCGGCGCCGACCCGCCCCGACAGCCGCGCCCTCGTCATGCAGGCCGGGTCGGCGAGACTCCCGTTGCGGCCGAGGAGTTCGAGGCGGTCTCCGCTCACGGAACGCTGCGCCTCGCTGCAGTCCAGGAACGCGACCCGCTGGGCAAAATCGCTGCTGTACGCGTTGCGGGCGCAGAGTCCTCCGGTCTTGGGATCAATCTCGGTCACCACGTGGGGAAGACTCGTCCGTCGATCTGAACCGAGCACCAGCTCGAAGAAGCCCGTCATCGACAACCGGCGGGCCCTCCCCGAACGGTTCCGCACCTTGATGACGAGGAACTTCACCGGCGCGTCGGTCGCGACGAAGGTCTTGAGCTCGGTCGAGAGACCGCCCTCGGTGCACTCGAACACGCTGTAGCCAAAGCCGTGACGGGTGGTGTATGGCACGGCCGCGCGGACCGGCTGGGGGGTGGGGGACCAGAACCGGCCGTCTTCTTCGTCGCGCAAGTACAAGCACTCGCCGCTGGCGTCGCTGACGGGGTCGTTGTGCCAGGGGGTCAAGCGATAGGACTGCGCGTTCTCACACCAGGTGTACGCGGCGCCGCTCTCGCTGACGACGGTGCCGAACCACGGATTGGCGAGGACGTTCACCCATGGCGCGGGCGTCGGTGCGTCCGCGGTGGTCGTGATGACGTACTCGCGTCCATCGCTGGTGAACCCCCCGATGCCGTTGAACGCGACCAGGTCGGGCCGCTCCAGTTTCGCCGTTCTGTTCGGGGCGACAGGTTCCCTCTGCTGGCGCCGCGTGGTGGCCAGCGGGGGCACGCGCGCCTCTCCCCGAACGCGACGGTCCATTTGGTTCGCCAGCGTCCCGCCCGAGTCGGCCACGATCACGCGCGCCACCGTCTGCATGAGGACCTTGTCGTCGTCCGACATCTGATCGAGCCGGCGCACGAAGATGCCGCCGCGCTTATCGAGCAGGCTCGCGTCAGCCGACGATCCGATCACACCGAGGATCTCCTCCTGTAGAGCCTGCCGGTAACCGGACTGATCCTCGTTCCAGATGACCAGATCCGCGGCGAGACCCTTGACGCGCCAATAGGCGTGCGCCTGCACCATCTGTCGAACGAGCCGGGTGTTGGTCAGATCCGCGATCCTCAACAGAACGATCGGGAGATCGCCGGAGATGCCGTATCCCCAAAGAGCTGACTGCCCGCTGCGGTTGCGGGCGAGCACGCTCGCGGGCGCGCGGAGCGCCGGGTTGGCGTAAAGGATGTTGCTGGCGAGGCGCCCAAAAAGCTGCGTATCGGCTTCGGTGGCGTCGAGCCGGCGCAGGACGACCTGGCTCTGCGTCCAGGCGAGCTCGAAGACCCGGTCGGCCAGGTGGCGATCCTGGTATTTCTCGACCAGATGCAGGGCCGCCTCGCGGGTCTCGGCGACACCGGTCACGAAGTGTACGCGCGCCGTCTCGTCAGGGTCGAGGACGACCGTGTTGCGGATGGCGACCACAGGATCGAGGACCGCGCCCTCGCTGTCGCTCAAGGTGGGGCGGTGCATGGCCGCGGGGTCGGCCACCGACCGGCCGCGACCGATGAACGCCTCGCGGCTGGTCTCGTACGACGGGGCTCCCACGGACGCGCCGTGGACGATCATGAGGTGGATCATCCAGGGCGGATGTTCGCCGCCCGAGCGGGGTCGCCGCGTACAGAGAATCGCCTGTTGCCCGCGTATCAGCTCGGTCTGCACGAACAGGTTGCTGAAGGCCGGGTGCGCGGCATCCGACTGCGGCAACGCCACGACCACCTCGGCGAAGCTCGTCAACTCGATCGTACGTCGGCTTCGCCCGCGGTTGCTGACGCTGACCCGGCGCAGCTCGATGTCGTCCTCGGGCGATACGCTGATCTCCATCCCGGTTTCGATCTCTCCATCGCGACGTCTGAACTCCGCCCGGGCCTCCGAATAGGTCACTTCGTAGCTGGCCGCGGGTGCGAGCGTCGGCTGATGCGCCGCGGACCAGAAGTCACCGCTCTCGACGTCGCGGAGGTAGCAGAAGCTCCCCCAGCAGTCGCGCGTCGGGTCTTCGTTCCAGCGGGTGACGGCCAGCTCCCGCCACCGGCTGTATCCGCCACCGGCGTTGGTGATCGAAACGTGGTACTGCCCGTTCGAGAGCAGGTGCACTTCCGGCGCAGCGGTGTTCCAGGTGGGGAACGCCCGCAGGTTGGATTTGACCTCGGCCACCGCCCCTCGCGAGGCGACGACCTCCGCCAGATGTGGATAGACGGCGGTCGCCTTGGGAATCCGTTCCTGCAAGAGCAGGTCGGTGGCGCGGAAGGCCGGATCGGCTTCGAAGCGGCGCTGCATCGGCCGGTCGCACAGGAGATAGGCGAGGGAGAGGAACGTCATCCCCTGGTGGTGGGCCATGAACGAGCGAACCGTGACGCTGTCCTGTCCGGGAGGTAGCCGCGCGGCGGTGTAGTCGACGGCCTCGTAGAAGCCGTACCCACCCATCCGGCCGTCACGCGCCAGGGCCTTGAGATTCTCGCAAGCGGAAACGGGATCGATCATCAGGGCCATCGCGCTGGCGTAGGGCGCCACGACGAGGTCATCGCCGAGGCCGCGCTTGAACCCCAACCCAGGCACGCCGAACGCGCGATACTGAAAGTTGAGGTGGACGTCGGTCTTGTTGTAGCCCGACTCCGAAATACCCCAGGGCACCTTCCTCTCGCGGCCGTACTCGATCTGCCGCTCCACGACGGCACCATAGGACTCGTCGAGCAGCGTGCGCTCGTACGACGGCATGATCAGCAGCGGCATCAAGTACTCGAACATCGACCCGCTCCACGAGAGCAGCGCCGGCCTGCCGCCCAAGCTGGTGAGCAGACGCCCAAGGCCGAACCAGTTCTCTTGCGGCAGCTTCCCCTGTGCGATCGCCACGAAGCTGGCCAGCCGCGCCTCGGAGGCGAGCAGGTCGTAAAAGCTCGGATCCGCGCGATGGTCTGCCGCGTTGTACCCGATCGACAGCAGCCGACGACCTGGGTCGTAGAGGAAGTCGTAGTCCATCTCGGCCAGCTCGCCGCAGCACCCGGCCAGCCGCCCGATCTCGGAGAGCCGCTCGGCCGCCCGCCCCGAAGCGAGGACGATGGCCTCGCGCAACGTCACCTCGGCGTCCGGCGCGACGCCGAGCTCGAGGCGCGCCACCTGTCCGAGCGTTGGGACATCATCCATTCCACCCGTGCTCGAAAGGTGGGCCGGCAGAACGACCCAGGGGGCCAGGTGGTCCAGCTCCGCGAGCCATCGCCGGCAGTCCGTCGCGAACGTGTCGACCCACCGTCGGGTTTCATCGTCTGGCCGGAGATCGACCAAACGTTCGAGCTCGCCCACCGCCCCCAACGTGGCCGTCAAGAGAGAGCGCGCGCCGGACAGGGTTTGCGGCGCAGGTGCGAGCGGCTGCCGCAGCCGGGCCAGCGTACGACGCAGGTCTGCTGACGCGGCCCCGGCCACCTCGGCGATCACGTCGAGCGTAACCGCCAGGCCAGCGAAGGCCCGCGCGGCGGGGAAGATCTTCTCGTCCTCCAGCTCCCGGAGTCCGGCCGCGAGCGTGATGAGGCACCCGGCCAAGTTCCCGCTGTCCACCGTCGAGACATAAAGCGGGCGAAGGGGCTCCAAGGTTCGCGTGTCGTACCAGTTGTAGAAGTGTCCCCGGAACCGCGCCAAACGTTCCATCGACGCGAACGACCGTTTCGTCCGAACGATCACCTCGCCCGCGGGCACGTATCCGAAATCGTACGCAGCCAGGTTTGCCAGCAGCGACAGACCAATGTTCGTAGGAGACGTGCGGTGCGCGATCCCCTGCGGCGGATCCTCCTGGAAATTGTCGGGCGGCAGATCGTTGTCGTCGGGCCCCACGAACGTTTCGAAGAACCGCCAGGTCCGTCGAGCGACGGTCCGCAGGAACGCCGCATCGTCGGGGCGTAGGCCGGAGCGGTTCTCGCGGATCGGCTGGCTCAGCCACCAGGACGCTGCGGGCGCCAGGAACCACAGCGCGATCACAGGCCCGGCCACGGGCAGCGCGCCCGGACTTCGGAGGGCGAGGCCGGTCGCAACGACCGCCGCCGTCACCGGCAAGATCCACATCGAGGCGTAAGTGCTCGCGAGGCCGGCGGCGGCGCTGCGTTGGGCGTCGCTCGCCGTCCGCCACTCGAGGAGTCGCCGACCGCTGACGAGAACGCGCGCGAAGGTACGCCCGATGGCTTCCAGACTGATGAAGGCGTCGTAGGGGAGGCAGGCGAGCGCGAACGCTTCGCGCAGGAGCTGGCGCGCGAGGACACGCGCGATCCCCCAGACGTGACGGTCGATCGGAAGCTCCGCCGGGCGGCGTGCGAGCTCGGTCGCGGCGGTCAGGAGCCCCGGCAACAAAAGGACGGAGACCACCAGCAGCGTCGAGAGCGCGGCCCATCCGGGGAGGGCCCAGCCGACCAGGAGCGCCGCCAGCAGCCCGACGGGAACCAAGCTGCGGCGCAGGTTGTCGAGGATCTTCCACTGCGAGAGTCCCGAGATGGCGTTTGGAACGCGACCGGCATCAGCCTGGCGCCCCGGCACCAAGGACAGGAGCCACGGGGTGATTTGCCAGTCGCCGCGGATCCAGCGCGAGCGGCGACTCACGTCGGCGGCATGCGCCAGCGGGTAGTCCTCGAACAAGATCACGTCGCTCACGAGGCCGGCTCGCCCGTAGGCACCCTCGAGCAGGTCGTGACTGAGAATGCGGTTCTCGGGAAAGCGATCGTGAATCGCCTTCCGCAGCGCATCGACGTCGTAGATTCCTTTGCCGACGAATGATCCCTCGTCGAAGACGTCCTGGTAGACGTCCGAAACAGCGCGCGTGTAGGGATCTATCCCGGAGTCGCCCGCGAAAAGGCGCGCGAAGTGCGACCGCGAAGCGCTGGGCACGGTGACGCCTATCCTCGGCTGGAGGATGCTGTACCCGGCGGTGACCCGGCCCAGCGTTTCGTCGTAGACGGGCCGGTTCAAGGGGTGGGCCATCGTCCCCACCAACAGCCGAGCGCTGTCGCGCGGGAGCTGCGTGTCGCTATCGAGCGCGATCACGTACTTGACGTTCTGCAGACGAGCGACCGGACCGACGACGGTGTCGAAGTCCGCCTGCTCGCCGCGAAGCGCGGCGTTGAACGCCTCCAGCTTTCCGCGCTTGCGCTCCCACCCCATCCAGACGTTTTCCTTCGCGTTCCACCGGCGTGCGCGGTGGAACAGAAAGAAGTCGGCATGGCCCTCATATTTGGCGTTGAGGGTCTCGATCCCTTCCCGTGCTCTCAGAAGAAGGGCGTCGTCTCCCGGCATGGTTTCTCGGGGGGCGTCGCGAAAGTCGCTCAACAAGGCAAAGGACAGGTTGGGATCTCGATTGCCGAGGAGGCGCACCTCGAGCGACTCCAGCAGGCCGTCGATCTCCGAGGCGTCGGTGAGCATGGCCGGAACAGCGACGACACTCTGGTGGGCTGGCGGGATGCCTGCCGAGAAGTCGAGCCGGGGGAGGAGCCGCGCCTTCACGAGCATCGTCGCCGCCCAGTGCACGAACGCGATCGCGGTCTGGCTCGCGCAGAGCGCGAGCAACACCGCCCAGCCTGCGAGGCCGGCGCCGCGCAGCCCCATCTTCGCGCTCCAGAGCACGACGGGGCTCGTGGCCATGACGGTCGTCAACGCCAGCGCGCCGAGGTACACCGGGAGCGGATGCCGATCGCCGAGCCGGCGCAGGTGCATCCAGGGGCTTCGTCGCATCCGGGCGGCGCGTTCGAGCACCGGGCGACCGCGGTCCACCAGGAAGTAGCCGACGTGGCCCGCGATGACGCTGGAACCTTCGACCGCGGGCGACAGCCCTTCGGCGCGGCGCGCCTCCTCGACGGCCAATCGGGCGACCTCATCTTCAGACAGAGAGCTGCCCTTGGCGATCTCCTCCACGACGTGCCGATAGCGGTCGCGCGTCGCGAAATCCATGGTCGGGTACACCCCGGAGGGCTCCCTTCGAAGGGTGGCCTCCACCACGCTCACGGCTTCGACGAACTCTCGCCAGTCCGTCGCGCCGAGAAAACGCAAGCTCCCGATGCTGTTGCCGATCGAGACCTGGGCCGCCGCCTGACTCTGGCTGGTCAGCTGAAAGAGCTGGTCGATCGTCTGGCCCTGCTCTGCGATCCGATGCTCCAGCCACGACATCGCGATACCCAGCGTCGGTCCTCGCGCCTGGACTCTGCCGGCGAGCTCCGCAAGGAAGGCCGTCGTGGGCGTCGGCGTCTCTTTGACCAGGTCCGCCAGCACCAGGACGACGTTCGCCGGCTCCTTGGCCGCGATCTCGATCATCCGATCGACCCATTGGCCGGCCCGGGCGCGTTCACGCTGTCCCGCCGTCACCGTTGCGGACACACGCCGCAGATTTTCCAGCAGGGCCAGCCGCAGCATGATCGGAATGGCCCAGAGCTCCCCGAGGCGCAGCGGCGTGACAGCCTGATAGGCGGCGACGAACGCTCGGAGGCCTTCGACGTCGATGCGACCGTCGGCGTGGGAGATGAGCTCGATCGCGATGTCGTAGACACGCGGATGTCCCAACGACGATGGATTGGCGAGCCTGGGAAGCTCTCGATTGTACCGGCCGGGCAAATGCCGCCGGGCCGTTCGAATCTGCTCCTCGATGAGGTGGTAGTTGTCGAGCAACCATTCGGCCGCTGGGGTGATTCCCCGCCCGTCCTTGAGAGCTTCGGTGATCGACGAATAGGCCTCGGCGAGCACCTCCTCGTTGGCGGCGAGACGGGGAAGCAGGCGATCCTGTTTGCGACCAGAAGGACCGACCTCGTGCAGACCGGCCAGCACCCGCGCGTGCTGTTCAAGCTGGCTGACGCTGAAGAGCTCCGCCCGCAGGGGCTCCTCGTCCGCCCTCCGCCGCTTCGCGGCGTCTCCGTCGGAATGGCTTCGGCGCAGAACCGGCCACCAATTTGCGCGCTCCGGCCCAACCTTCCCGTCAGAGGTGATCACGAGTGGGCTGAGCCTAGGGGCATTGTTTCGTCGCCGCCATGAGCATTCGAGCGGCCGCCGAGGGAAGACGCCCGTTCGCCCCGGTGAGCGGGCGATCCGGCTCGACTCACGTGGGCGGAGGCTGTGGCAGCGCAAAGTGGAAGACGCTACCGGTGCCGACCTCGCTCTCGACCCACATGCGTCCTCCGTGGGCTTCGATGATGCTCTTGGAAATATGCAGCCCCAGCCCCAGACCGCGGCGGTCTTTGCTGATCTGGCGAAAGCGCTCAAAAATCCTGGGCAGCTCCGCCGCAGGAATTCCGATTCCCGTGTCGCTCACGCTGAAGAGGATTTCGTTCTGCGCCGCTCGGACCCGGATCGACACCCGACCGGCCGCCGCGGTGAACTTGATCGCGTTGCTGACCAGGTTGGCGAGCACCTGCAGCACGCGTCCGCCGTCCATGTAGGCCCGCACCGGCGCGGCGGTGATGTCGGCGCCGAGGTCGATGCCTTTGGTCGAAGCTATCGTTTCGAAGGCTTCGACAGTATCGCGAAGGATCTTGGGCACCTCGACGGGCTCGATCAATAACGACATCCGGCCGCCCTCGATGCTGCTCACGTCGAGCAGATCGTTGACGAGCCGATTCATTCGAGCGGCGAGCCGCTGGTTCGCAACAGCGTATCTGCGCATCCGGTCGCCGGCGGGACCTTCAGGCGCGTGTTTGAGCAGAAGCTCGGTGTTCATACCGAGGGCGCTCAGCAACGAACGGATGTCATGGCTGACGTTGGCGAGGAACTCGTCTCGCGTCGACACCAGCCGGTCGGCGATGTCGCGTTCGCGACTCATGTCCTCGTCGGTCGCTTCGCGCTCGACGGCCAAGAAATCTGCGAGGAACCGGGCACGATCCGCGCGCTGCTCGTCGAGCTTCGCATCGGCGTTCGAGCGCTTGTCTTCGAGGCGTGCGTCAGCGAGATCGCGCGCGCGGTCGATGGCCCCGCCGGGGACCGCCGGCGGCCCGGTCAGGTCGGCGTGATCGCGCGCGTCCTGGACGACCCGGTCGGCGAGGTCGCGGGCGACGCGAACGACCTGGTCCGCCTCGTCGTCAGTGGCCGTCTTCGTCGTCGCGATACGCGCGTCCGCCTTGTCCCGCTCGACGCGCAGGCTCTCGTCCGTCTGTTCGCGTTGCGAAAGATCGGAGCGCTCGATGTGTTCGTCCCGCGCCATGTACTCCCGACGCCTACCGTTCCAGCGCGCGCGCCACGGAGCGCGAAGCGCGCTCGGTCGCGTGATTGACCGCGGCGAACAGATCCTGGTCGATGTCCTCGGCACGCACGCGCGCCGGCTGCAGGCCCACCTGGATTTCGCAGCACTTGTGCGATCCCCTCGGTTCGCCGTCCACGTGCGAGAACCGGACAACCACCCTTCCGATTCGATCGGCGAAGCGGGCCAGAGCCAGGCCGAGACGACGCTCGACGTGGATCCGCAAGACTTCACTGATCTCGACGTCGGTCTTCCGAATCTGAATCTTGATCATCACGTGCCTCCTTCCCCTCGCGGCTCCTCTCCTCGCGGCCGTCACCGGCCCGGATGATGATGACGCCGCCGCCATCGCCGCCACGACACCGCCGACCGCCACGCGAAGACCGCGGCGAACAGGAGCAAGGAGAGGACGTTTCTCGCTCCCGTCAGTCGCTCTCGCCACGTCCGGGGATCGGCGGGCGCGACCGGAACGATGCTCGCGTTCGAGCGGGGCATTTCACGACCCGGTGCCATCGACGTCGGCCGCGTCGCTCCGGCGCTCGGCGACCAGCGCCTCGGTCATCAACATGAGGCCGGCGACCGACGCGGCGTTCTCGAGCGCCACGCGCACGACCTTGGTGGGGTCGATGACGCCCGCCTCGACCAGATCCTCGTACGTCTCGGTGGCGGCGTTGAATCCGAAGCTGCCCGTACCGCGCTTGACCTCGTCGACGACGATCGAGGCCTCGGCGCCCGCGTTGGCGGCGATCTGGCGCATCGGCTCCTCGACCGCGCGGCGGATGATGTTGACGCCGTACCGGCGATCATCCGCGAATTTGAGCAGCGCGAGGCGGGGCAGGGCGCGAATCAGGGCGACGCCGCCTCCTGGAACGATCCCTTCTTCGACCGCCGCGCGCGTGGCGTGCAGCGCGTCCTCGACGCGCGCCTTCTTCTCCTTCATCTCGCTTTCGCTGGCCGCGCCGACCTTGACGATGGCCACGCCGCCCACGAGCTTGGCGAGGCGCTGTCGGAGCGCGTCGCGGTCCCACTCCGAGGTCGTATCTTCGAGCTCGGTTCGAAGCTGCGCGACCCGCCCCTGGATGTCGGCCTTCTGGCCCGCGCCTTCGACGATCGTGCAGCTGTCCTTGTCGACCGTGACCCGCTTGGCGCGGCCCAGGTCGGCGAGCGTCACCGACTCGAGCTTGATCCCGAGATCGTCGGTGATCGCGCGGCCGCCGGTCAGGGCGGCGATGTCCATGAGCATCGCCTTGCGCCGGTCGCCGAAGCCGGGCGCCTTGACGGCGCAGATGTTGAGCGTGCCGCGCAGCTTGTTGACCACCAGCGTCGCCAACGCCTCGCCGTCGATGTCCTCGGCGATGACGAGGAGCGGCCTTTGCGCCTTGGCCACCTGCTCGAGCAGCGGCAGGAGCTCCTTCAACTGCGCCAGCTTCCCTCCGTAGATGAGGATGAAGCCGTCGGCGAGCACCGACTCCATCCGCTCGGCGTCCGTGACGAAATAGGGCGACAGGTACCCGTGGTCGAATTGCATGCCCTCGACGACCTCGAGCGTCGTCTCCATCCCTTGCGCCTCCTCGACGGTCACGACCCCCTCCTTGCCGACCTTCTCCATCGCTTGCGAGAGGATGTCGCCGATGACGGCGTCGCCGTTGGCGCTGATGGTCGCGACCTGAGCGATCTCCGCCTTGCCCCTGGTCGGCTTCGACTGCGCCCTCAAGCCCTCGACGATCGCGGCCACCGCGGCCGCGATGCCGCGCTTGATGTCCATCGGGTTGTGGCCCGCGGCGACCAGCTTGCTCCCCTCGCGATAGATCGCCTGCGCGAGCACCGTCGCGGTCGTGGTGCCGTCACCGGCGACCTCGGAGGTCTTGGAGGCGACCTCCTTCACCATCTGCGCGCCGAGGTTGGCGAGACGGTCTTCCAGCTCGATCTCCTTGGCGACCGTGACGCCATCCTTGGTCGCCGTCGGCGCGCCCCAGCTCCGCTCGAGGAGGACCGTCCGGCCGCGCGGTCCCAGCGTCACCTTCACGGTGTTCGCGAGCACGTCGAGGCCGTGGGCGATACGCCGCCGGGCCGACTGAGAGAACACCACATCCTTGGCTGCCATCGGGACCTCCACGTGAGGTGATAGCGGCCTCGGGTCACGTAGGCTATTCGGAAGTTCCAGCGTGCACCGTCGTAAAAGACGACGTATCGTTCGACCCGCATGGAGTGGCTCAACTACCATCACCTCCTCTACTTCTGGTCCGTGGCCAAGCACGGGAGCATCGTGCGGGCCAGCGAGGAGCTCCACCTCGCGCATCCCACGATCAGCGGCCAGATCCACCGCCTCGAGGAGGTCCTGGGCGAGAAGCTGTTCGTGCGCCGGGGACGCAACCTGGCGCTGACCGAAGCGGGCCGGGTCGCGTTCCGCTACGCCGACGAGATCTTCTCGCTCGGACGCGAGTTCGTCGACACGCTCAAGGGTCGGGCGAGCGGCAAGCCGCTGCGGCTCGTGGTCGGCGTCGCGGACGTCCTGCCGCCGTCGCTCGTGCGCCGATTTCTCGAGCCGGCCTTCCGGCTCGGCGAGCCCGTTCAGGTCATCTGTCGGGCGGACAAGTCCGTGCAAGAGTTCCTCGCCGAGCTCGCGCTGCACAGCGTGGACGTGGTCATCGCCGATGGGCCGGCTGCGGCCGGCGTCCCGGTGCGCGCGTTCAATCACCCGCTGGGCGACTGCGGGACGACCTTCTTCGCCGCGCCGACACTGGCCGCCAAGCTTCGGCGCCGGTTCCCCCGCTCGCTCGACGCGGCGCCCTTCCTCATGCCCGGCGCGCCCTCGACCGTCCGCCGGTCGCTCGAGCAATGGTTCGAGTCCGAAGACATCCGGCCGCGCATCGTCGCCGAGATGGATGACAGCGCGCTCGGCAAGGAGCTCGGCGAAGACGGGCTGGGCGTGTTCGCCGCTCCGGCCGTGATCGAAGCAGAGATCCTCGACCGTTATCGGGTGCGCGTCGTCGGCCGTTCGGAAGCCGTTCGCCAGCAGTTCTACGCCATCTCGGTCGAGCGCAAGATCAAGCATCCGGCCGTGGTCGCGATCTGCGAGGCCGCGCGCCAGGACATCTTTTCGAAGAAGACCGTCGCACTTCGCCCCTGACCGTCCCCACACTTGCCAATCGGACCGCGGAGACGGCGCACGCAGGCGACGGGTCGGGTTTTGCGACGCCGTCGTTCCAAATTCCCTCATCGCCGCTCGGGCTCTCCGCGGCCAGAGTCTAAGTGATGGAACCTACGAGCCGCAGGCCGCCCTCGCCGACAGTCGGCGGTCCGGTCCTCACGGATGACGAGCGCGTCGACCAGGCCGGCCTGGGCTCGTTTCCCGCCAGCGATCCGCCGCCCTGGACGTCAGGCCGCGAAGGGCGGCCGTATCAAGGTCTCGCAGACATGGATGATCGCGACTGCGGAGGCGAACGCGAACGCGCCCGCCGCCGGCGGCATATCGACTGACCCCCTACGCATCCGCAGCGTGTCCGGCAGCCGTCGGATCGGAGACGATCGCCCGGAGGCCCTCCACCGGTATGGCGAGCACGACGGCGTCGCCGACGGACTGAATGAGCCGCACGGGAATCTCGACGGTTCCGGCGCTGAAGATGGTTCGCGCGGCCCCGAGCCGGTCCGCTGTCGCATTTCGCAGCTTCACCTGGATGGATTCGACGGCCCACGCCTCGCTGTCCAGGAAGAGGGCGGCCACTTCACCGATGGCCTGACCGTCGGCCCCGATCACCGTTCGTCCTCGCAGGCTTTCATCAGAAAGACGCATGCTCCCGCTCCTCCAGCCCCGGCGCCCCGAACATATCGCTGCTCGGCCGGGCCCGG
>DATMZL010000802.1:0-10534 GCA_035607075.1 Polyangia bacterium | reverse complement strand
CGGATTGATCGCGAGCGCCCGCGCGCAGATCCCGTTCAGCAGCGGCGGGCGGCTCAGGTCGGCCGGCAGCTCCGGCATGCGCTGCCCGGCGGCGAGGTGGTGAACGATCTCGGCGTCGGCCTTCCCGTGCCACAGGCGGCGCCCGGTCAGCATCTCCCACAGCATCACGCCGACCGCGAACACGTCGGCGCGGCGATCGACAGCGTAGTCGTTGCGCAGATATTCGGGCGCGAGGTACGCGAGCTTGCCCGCGATGCCGCCCGGACGGGTGCGCTGTCCGGCGGCCTCCGTCTTGGCGACGCCGAAGTCCATCAGCTTCACCTGCCCGTCGTACGTGACGAACACGTTGTTGGGGCTGACGTCGCGATGGACGACGCCCAGCGCATTCCCGTTGTAGTCGGTCAGATCGTGCGCGTAGTGGAGGCCGGCCAGGATCTCGACGATGAGGCGCAGCCGCAGCTGCAAGCTGAGCTCGCGCGGTCCGCCCAGACGATTCATCAGCGCGGTCAACGTCTGACCGTGGAGGTACTCCATCGCGATGGCAAGGCGATCGGCTTCCTCGACGACCTCCAGGGTCTGCACCACGTTCGGGTGGTTGAGGCGGATCGACAGGCGCGCTTCCTCGTGAAACATCGCGACGAACGCGCTGTCCGAGGCGAGGTCGGGCCAGATGCGTTTGAGAACGACGACCTTGTTGACGCCGCTGCCTGCGTCCATCAGCGTCAGCAGGACTTCCGCCATTCCGCCGCGGCCGATCGCGGCGACCGGGCGATAGCGAGAGAACGTCGCAGCGGTCGGGATCATTGGAGCCAGGGCGGTCACGGGGCGCAGATTAGGCCGCCCGCGGTGGGCCGGCGGGGAACAGTTCGTGACGTTTGCGTGTCACGCCTGACCCGCCGCGGTAGCGGCATTTCACAGGGTAGCCGCGATCCGCGCTTCGCGCGGGGCGGCTAGAGTCCCAGCGTCGACCGCAGATCGGTCGCGCCCGGCAGCTGGCCCTGATTCATGAACGGCAGGCCGAGCATGTCGTCGATCGTCTTCAGCAGCGCGGCGTGCGATCCGATGCCGACGGTGGTGATGTTGCCCTTGTGCGAGGTGGGGGCGATCTCGACGTTCGGCACCGGGTGATCCTCGTCGTACCAGATGAAGACGGCGGTGCGGCCGGCCTGATACGCGGCGCTGTCGAGAACGCGCTGGATGTTCACGCTCGCCCACGCGTCGACGACGGAGTTGGCGCAGTCGTGGCCGTCGTTGCACAAGTCCGGCGTGATGAACGCGTACGTGGGCAGGTTGTTGACGTCGAACTCGCTGTAGGGGCGAACCTCGGTGTTGCAGAAGTCGTGATCGCTGTGCGAGCCGGTCGCGTCCGTGTACGTCCCGAAGTAGTAGAGGGCCGGGACGTGCTTGGCGGCGTTGCCGGACGCGGAGCACCCGGTGGTCGCGCCCTCGACGTAGTTGCGCGCGGTTCCGCCGGCGACGCGGACCTGGCGGAAGATGTTGTCGTCGGTCGAGCGGCAGGTCGTCGACGGATTGCAGTCGTTCACCGTGTTCGGGTTGTTCACGCCGCTGGTCTCGCCGATGTACTGCGTGAGGCTGTTCTGGCCGGTGTTCGTCTCCGTCCAGTCCGCGAAGTAGGAGCACTGTGTGGCGAGCGAGTGCAGGTACGGCGCGGCGGCGGTCGAGTAACCGACACCGCCGACGTTCGACCAGGTCCGGTTCTCGAACGAGAAGATCACGACGTGGTCGTACCGCGCCGGCGGCGTGGCGTTCGAGCTGCAGATGCCGGTCGACCCGCCGGTGCCTGTCGTGCCTGCAGTGCCAGTCGTGCCTGCGGTGCCAGTCGTGCCTGCGGTGCCTGTCGTGCCGGCCGTCCCGCCGCACGTGCCGCAATCCTGCGGACACGTCGAACAGGTCTCGCGGTGATCACAGTGCCCGTTGCCGCAGAACGTTCTGGCTTCGGAGACATGCTCGGTCACGTTGTTCGGGCTGTCGTCGTCTTTGGATTGGTCGACGCAGGCGACAATGATCAAGCCGGCGCCGGAGATGATGGACACGAGATTCCGTACTGCGCGAAATCGATTCATGGGCTCCTCCTTTGGAAAAGGACGGCCGCACGGTAAGAGCCCGCGTCGCGTAGTGCGGTGAAAGCGGCGCTACATGCTCGCGTCTGCTGGACGGAGCTATCGTTACTTCTTCACGACCTCGGTCAGCGCATGCCGGGGCAGTCGGGGCGCAGCAGCGCGTGCGACAGCCAGAGCAGCGGCGCCTGGCCGTGCGTGTCGTTCGAGCCGAGCACGATGCTCGTGTAGAACTGCTGCTGCGACGCCAGCGTCCCGGCGGGCGCCTGGCTGGTGCCGGGGCAGACGCGGTCCAGCTGGCCCGAAGCGTTGGTCTTGTTGGCGACCGCCAGCCAGCCGCGGCGCGCGGCCATCGAGTAGTTCGAGCCGGAGATCCAGCCGTTCTTCAGCGCCGTCACCAGCGCGAACGTGAACATCGCCGTGCACGAGCTCTCCGGATTTGCCGTGCTCACGTCCAGTACCTGGCGCCACATGCCGTCGTCGTTGCCGCCGCTCACCTGCAGCGGCAGGAGGCCGTTCAGCTGTTTCTTGAAGCCGTTCATCACCATGTCGCGCTGGCTCCCGGCGGGCAGATCGATCAGCAGCTCGGCAGCGCCGGCCGCCACCCAGCCGTTCGCGCGGCCCCAGTACGCTTTCGACTGCATCGTGTGCCAGAAGAGGCCGTCCGCCTGCTGCAGCTTGGCCTGGTAGTCGATCAACGTCGTCGCCGCGCGCGTCAGGTACATCGGGTCCTTGGTGACGCGATACGCATCGGTCTGCAGCATGGTGATCATGTACATGTCGTCGGACCAGTAGCGCGCGTCGCGCGTGATGCCGTTGTTCGGCATCTGCCACTGGACGTCCGCGCGCGCGAGGCCGAGCGTCTTGCAGCGCATGTCGTTGTTCTGCTGGAAGATCTCCAGCGGAAGGTCGCCGAACGCGCGCTCGTCGACCGTCGCCCCCGTCGGCGCCGCATTGTTGACGGTGACCGAGCCGGTCGCGTACGGCTCGAACTGCTGGATGAAGTAGGTGTTGTTAGTGGTGTCGCCGACGAACTTCGAGAAGCAGAGCACGCCGAACCAGGTGAACGCCAGCGCATAGCCCGCGCCGCCGTACGTGCTGCTGGTGATCGGGAGCATGCCGCCGAGGTAGCTCTTGAAGTTGGTCACCGCTTTCGGGCCGATGTCGGCGGGGCCCTTGCCGCTCGGCCAGGCCGTCATGAAGTCGCTGATCACCGGGCAGGTGCCGGCGCCGCCCGTGCCGCCGCCGCCGGTGACGCCGGCTGCGCCCGTCGTTCCGGCGTTGCCACTGGTGCCAGCGCTGCCGCTGGTGCCGCCGCGCCCGCCTGTTCCGCCGCGTCCCGCGCCGCCCGTGGATCCGGCGCTGCCACCCGTGCCCGTCGTGCCGGCCGACCCGGTCGCGCCGCCGCCGCCGCTGCCCGTCGTGCCCGCCGTGCCGCCGCCGGTGCCCGTCACGCCGGCGGAGCCGGTCGTACCGGCCGTGCTGACCGAGCCACCGGTACCGGCCGAGCCGCTTGTGCCCGCCTGGCCGCTGGTCCCGGCGCCGCCGCTGGTGCCCGCGCCGCCGCTGGTGCCTGCCCCTGCGGTCGAGCCACCGGTCCCCGGGGACCCGCCTGTCGACGGGCCGCAGCCGGTCGCCAGCATCGGGACGGTCAGGGCGACGAACGCCGCGTTCCGAAAGGCATTAAGGAAGGGAGAACGGACGAAGGGCATTCGGGGCATGGTAGTAAATGCCCGCAAAACCGGCTACCGATCGCGCGCTGGACCCGGAAAAAGGCCTGCAATCGGGCGAAGTTGCTGGACGCGGCGGGCGGTATCATCGGCCGGTGGAGCCCGTCGCCGTCGAACGCGTCGAGGCGCGGTTCGAGCTGGACGTGGGTCCTTCGGAAGGCAGCCTTCGCATGGACGGGCGCGCGGCCGTCGAACGCGCGGGCGACATCGTCGATGCCTGTGTAGCGACGGCCGATTTCGACTGCTGCTACTTTCGCGCCGGTCTCGAGCTGACCGTCGATGGGCGGTCGTGGACGGAGCAGACGTTCGATCATCTCTGGCACCTCGGCGGATGGTTCCACGGCGTGCGCGCCGCGCTCGCGTCGGGTGAGGGCGCCGAGGACGTCCGCACCTACGTCTGGGACGAGTCGTCGCTGCTGCTGTCACGCGCGGGTGATCGTATCTTGCTGAGCGACGAGCAGGTCGCGTCCGGGCGCTACGGCGCGCGCGCCGCCGACGCCGCGTGGATGCCGATCGCCGTCCCGGACGTTGCGCTCGTTCGCGAGCTGGTCCGCGAGGGACGCGCGATGCAAGCCGCGGCCGGCGCGATCCGACGCGAGATCGAGCGGCGGGGATTCTCCCTTGCGGCGCTGGCCGCCCGGATCGCGCCACGCGGTGACATGCCGCGCGCGGCGCTCGGTGATCACGAGCTGGTGCTGGCGATCCTCGCGCGCGAGGTCGACGTGGGCCACATCTGGGACGACGTCGACGCGCTGGCGGCATGGCTGGTCACGCGAGGTGCGTGATAGCGTCGCGGGGTGACGGAGAAGGATTCGAACCAACGCCCGAGCTGGGTGGTGCTCGCACCGGGAAAGCGCGCGGCGCTCGAACCCGAAATCCTGCGCCGGTGCGGCGGCGACGAGGACGACCCCTGCGAATGGGAGATCGTCGACGGCAGCGCCGGGTACATCGCGATCGTCGACTACACGCCGGGAGCGGACGGCGGCGGCGAGGATCTCGCCATGGCGCTGTCGCGCGGCGCGCGGAAGCCGGTGTACGCGCTATCGCCCGACATGGACTACCCGCGCGTGGTGGTGTTCGTCGACGGCGCCGAGGTCGGCGACGTGAAGGACTGGCCCGACAGCGTGGCGGTTCACCTCGGATACCGCATCCACGACCTCGACCAAGACGACGACGACAACACGCTCGTCGATCTCACGCCGATCGCCTTTCCCAAGCGCAAGCCGGGCGAGGCGACGATCGCCGGCTGGACGGTCGCGGAGCTGACACACATGATCGAGCACGAGACCGACTGGAAGCTTTTGCTGGAGGGCGCTGGGGAGGAACGCGCGGGCGAGGCGGTCGACGCGCTGGACAACCCTGACGCCACGGTGCGGAGGCTTGCTTGTGAGCTGGTCGACGGGTTCGGGATCTACGAGCTGCGCGGACGCGCGCCCGGCGCCGTCGAGCGCCTGCGCGTGCTCGCCCGCAACGATCCGGACGACGGTGTGCGCGCCGCCGCGCAGGAGGCGCACGACACCCTCGCCGAGTCGCTCGAGCGCCGGGCGAATCAGAAGGGGTAGCGAAGGTGGGCGCGTGGGGATCGGGGCCGTTCGACAACGACGCGGCGGCCGACTTCCTTCAGGAAGCGGAGGGCTCGGTCGCGCGTGCGGTCGCGCGAACGTTGCGCGCGATCATCCGGACGTCGCGCGCGCCAGACGCGCGTTACATCGAAGTCGACGAAGGTGGCGCGGGCTGGGCGGCGTGCGAGCTGGTCGCGATCGCGTTCGGCCACCGCCCCAACGGTGATCTCGGCAGTGTCGTTCTCGACGCCGCTGCCGGGTTGAAACCGAAGGAGGAGCATCGGCGGCTGGCGCTCGATGCGCTGCCGCGCATCGCCGATCGCGCGACGTCCGAGATCGCGGGGCTGTTCCACGAAGGGAAAGCTGAGGGAGCCGCCTTCGACGCGTCAGTCGCGGGTCTGAAGGCTCGTCTCGAAGCCGCCGCTGCGGGGCCGCGCGAGATCGCGCGCGCGAAGAAAGGCGACGCGTACGCGATTCCGACGGCGCCCGCTGCGACCGAGGTCTTCGTCGTCCAGATGGTCGGGCCGCGCGAAGCCGCCGTGTTCGAAGGAATCCTTCCGGACGACGCCGCCGCACTGGCGGCCGTCGCCGATCGCCCGGCTCGGCGCGTCCCAACCAACGTTCACCAGTTGCGGGACCGAGGGCGTCTCCTCGGCAATCAGCCACTCCGGAAAGACCTGCGCGGAACGAAGCTGTATGCCCACGAGCTCGGATCGATCCACACCTACGCGGTGACGCGCGCGACGGGCGCGCGCGCGGATTACGTCTCGTACGAGGTGGCGCGCGCGCACGACATCCTTCAGGACCACGATCAGAAAGCGATGCTGGCGGTCGCCTGCGGCACGCGGCCGATCGCGCACGTGCGGTCGCCGGAGGAGCGCGAGGCGGAGCTGCGCGCGCGGCACGGAAAGAAGTGGGCGTCGCGCCGTAAGACCACGACGCCCGGACCGTTCGGCGACGCAAAGCAGCTCGCGGAGAGGCTCGACTGGGTTGACGGCTATGGCGTCAAGAACTGGATCGAGGTCTCGCATCGGATCGCCAACAACATGCAGGGCTACGGCCGGCCCAGCGAAGAACCGGAACGCACGGACTACGCGTTCGCCGCGCTGGTCGCCGTCTGGCGCGGGTCGCTGCCGCGCACCCTCTGGCCCACCGCGCTGAAAGCGCGGCTGCCCGCGCCGCCTGCCAAGGCGCTGCTGGCGAAAGCGGTGCGCGCCGCGCGCGTCCTCGCGCGCAACGTGATCACGCCCGACGCCGAGCTGCGCCTGATCTGGGAAGGCGCCCCCGACCGCGGCGCCCAGTTGCGGAAATGGGTCGCGCGTCTCAATCGCGCGCTCGCCTGATCCGACGGCGGCGCGCCGGGACAGTGACACTGTCACAGGGGTGTCCCATGGGGCCGCGCACCCGCGCGTCCCGCGAGACGGCGCGATTCTGGTCACGGCGGTTGGAACGGCGGTTGCTGTCGGTGCCCGCCGACGATGACCCTGCTGTTCGAGCTGCTCTCTGTCGCCGCCGACGCCAAGAAGGATCTGCTCTGAACCGGCGCCCCGAGAACCGTTGTGTCTACCTGGGTCCGCCCTGGCGGGGCGGGCTCCGGCCCGCTTTTCCGCTCCGCGCCGACGCGGTAGGGTCGCAGGCGGCGATGGGGGACGACGATCTCAGCCAGCAGACGACGGCGGCGCCGTCCCGGCGGGGATCGCGCGAGCGCGAGCGGCCCAGCGCCGAGCTGCGCGTCGTCATGCCGCCCGATCTGGCCGCCACGATCCCGATTCCGTCGGACCGAATCGAGGTTGGACGCGCGGCCGACCGCGACACCGACCCGACGCTGAAGGACGCGTCGGTTTCACGCAAGCACTTCGCGATCGAATGGGATGCGGCCGCCGGCTATCACACCGGCGTCGATCTTCGGAGCCGCTACGGCTCGTTCGTCGATTCCATTCCCGCCGTGACGCGCTTGCCGCTCGCCGACGGTTCGGTGATCCGATTGGGTCCAAGCGTCGTGGCGGTCTACCAGTCATTTTCGTCCGGCGTCGCTGGCGGGGGTATTGACGGCGCCGGGATCACGTCGCGCGACGCGATTCCGGGCGATGCGGCGCAGGCGCGCGTGCTGCGCGCCGACGTCGCCCGCGTCGCGGCCGATCCGTCGCCGGTGCTGCTGGTCGGCGAGACCGGCACCGGAAAGGAGCACATCGCCGAGGAGATCCACCGGCTGAGCGGCCGGAAGGGCGACCTGGTCGCGGTCAACTGTGCGGCGCTGACGCCGGCGCTGATCGAGAGCCAGCTGTTCGGGCACACGCGCGGCGCCTTCACCGGCGCCGACGAGGCACAGAAAGGGCTGTTCCGGGAGGCCGACGGCGGGACGCTGCTGCTCGACGAGATCGGCGAGCTGCCGCTGGAGCTGCAGCCCAAGCTGCTGCGCGCGATCCAGGAGCGCGAGGTTCGCCCGGTGGGATCGACGCGCACCTTTCCGGTCGACGTTCGCGTGATCGCCGCGACCAATCGCAACCTGACGTCGCAGGTCGAACAGGGCGCCTTCCGTCGCGATCTGTACGGGCGGCTGTCGCTATGGGAGATCGCGATTCCGCCGCCGCGCCGGCGGCGCGGCGATCTGTTCATGTGGCTCGAGCGGCTGCGCGCGCGCTGGCTCGCCGAGCGATCGCGCCAGGCGGCCGCGCGTCCCTGGGCGTTCGAAGGCCGCGCGGCCGAGGCGCTGCTGCTGCGCGAATGGCGTGACAACCTGCGCGGCGTCGATCGCCTGGTTCACGCGCTGGCCGGTCGGGAGACGCGCGGCGAAGAGGACGAACCGATCACCTTCGGCGCGTTGCCGGCGTGGTTGTGGGAGAAGACGACGACCGGCGCGCACCAAGTCCTGGCCGCGCCCGCGCCAGCGCCCGCGCCGGCACCGCGCGCCGCGCCGACGCGCGACGAGCTCGCGGCGACGCTGGCCCGCAACCACGGCAGCATCCGCGCGACAGCCCGTTTCTACGGCCGCGACCGCAAGCAGATCTACCGTTGGATGGACGCCCTCGGCCTGCGCGAAAAACCGTCCGAACGCTGACGACGCCCGAACGCTGACGACGACGTCCGGGCGGCGAGCACCGATCCGCTGAAGCGGTTTGCCCTCGCCCCGCGAAGCGGGGAGAGGTCAGGGTGAGGGGTCTGCGCTTCACCGCGGGCCCCTCACCCGCCGAGCCTTCGGCTCGTCGGCCTCTCCCCCTATCGGGGGCGAGGCGAAGATCGGCGGCGGAAGGCGGCGATCATGAGAACGCCGAACGCGAGCGCCGCGAAGACATCGTCGGTGTGGCCGCCGACGGCGCAGCTCGCGCAGCCGCCTTTGTCGAGGCCGACGTTCTGCGCGTCGTGCCGTCCGAGCGCCATCTTCTTTCGCGGGGCCCCTTCGGACTCGAGCGGGCTCTCCTCGTCCGCCGATGCCAGCGATTCTTCGGCCATCCTGTGGCGCGACGGCGGGGGCGACGCCTGCGCCGTGTCGTGCCAGCTCTGGCTGCTGGGCGACGACACATCGTTCGTTGCGACCTCGTCGCCCGGCGCGCGGCGGCCCGCGACGCGCGCGGCGTCGGGCTTGCGCTTGAGGATCTCCGACTTGTAAGCGCGCGCGCCCGCCAGCTGGTGGGCCGACTGCCAGTCGAGCTCGCTGGCCGGGATCGCCAGGAACGCCGTGTACGGCGTCGCGAAGTTGTAAGCCAGCGCCAGGTCGAGCACCTCGTTCTGCAGCTCGGGCCGGTTGCCGCCCAGCTCGATCTCGTCGAGCAGATCGTCGACGCGCGCGCCCGCCCATTGCCGCGCCACCCACGGCCGCTTGATCTCGCTGCTGCCTTCCAGCTTCACCGACCGCGTGAACGCGTGGCCGTTCTGCTTCCCTTTGATCGTGAACGTGACCGGCCCCGAGGCACGCAGGCGCCCGCTGATGCGCAGCTCGTCGTCGACGAACAGATCGGGCACCGTCGGCGGATAGAGCCGGCTGATCGCGCCGCCGGTCGTCTCCAGCGACACGTCGACAAGCACGGGCGCGTCGATCTGCCGATAAAGCCGCGACACCTCCTGCTCGATGTTCGTCGCCGCCGAGATGTACGTGAACCGCCCGCGCTTGCGCGCCGCCAGGCGGGACAGCAGCGACTTGTTCACCTCGGGCCCGAAGCCGACGGTGAACACGCGCACGTCGCGCTTGTCCGCCTGCATCGCCGCCAGCACGGGCGGAACGTCCGAACGGCCGTCGGTGAAGAACAGCACCACGCGCGGCCGGTTGCCGCTTGTCTGCGTGGCCATCGCCTGCTCCAGCGCCGCCGCCAGATCCGTCGCGCCGCCGTCGTCCATCATCTCGAGGTACTCGATCGCCTGGCGGCGGATCGCCTCCGTCACCGGTTTCGGTTCGGGAAACAGCTTCTCGACGTCGTGGTCGAACAGCAGGATGTTCACCCGGTCGTCCGAGCGCAGCCGCTTGACGATGTCGATGCACGCCGCGCGCGCCTGCCGGATCGGCTCGCCCATCATGCTGCCCGACCGATCGATCACCAGCGTGATGTCCTTGGCCATCGCCGCCGACGGGGGCAGCTCGGGCGCCGCGAGCGTCAGCGTGAAGTACGTGTCCTGATCCTTGTCGTGGTGGGCGTAGCCGGCCGGCGTCCACGGCTTGTCCGCGATCTGGTAGCGAACGACGAGCTCGGACGTGCTGGACGTGTTGTCGAAGCGGTTACGTTTCGTCCGCACCATGTAGCGGCCGCTCGCCATCCGCTGCACGTCCAGCGCATGCGTCGGCGACGAGATGTCGCGTAGCTCGCGCCCGTCCCAGATGGTCACGGCGACTTCGGTGTCGGGACGGGTCAGCGGCGCGTGCAGCTCGACTGTCGAACCGTGGCGCGCCAGCCACTGGCCGTAGCTGACCTCGACGCGCTTGCGCTCGCCCGATTCGATCGGCGACACCGCGAACGAGAACACGCCGTCGCCGGTCTCCTCCAGCAGGCCCGGGTCGCGCCGCCGCCGCGTCACGTTCTGGTACACCTGGCGCGCGACGCCGCGCTCGAACACCTCGCCGACGATCTTCTGCTCGCCGTTCCAGTACGCGAACCCGTCGGCCTTCGTGCCGGGGCCCGCGTGCAACGTGTAGAGACCCTCGACCGGATACGCCATCCGGTTGTGGAACGTCTGG
>DATMZL010000747.1:0-5373 GCA_035607075.1 Polyangia bacterium | reverse complement strand
CGGCTTGCCGACGAGGCGCGCGGTGATCGGGACGCGCGGTTCAGGAGACGAGGGCGGGGCGCCAGCCATGTGGCGCGGTTCTAGCGCAGTTTGTGAAGATACAGCGTCGGTAGGTTGCCGGATTCGCGGCGCGCCTTCTCGGCCGTGCTCGCGGTCCGGGCGCCGGCGCGGTTCTCGATCATCCAGACCGCGACTGAACCCGCCGCCGTCGCCGCCGCGAGCAGCAACGACCCGTCCACCGCGGCCGGCCCCCACATCAGCGATTCGATCTGCCCGTCCAGCGGCTGCACGCCGACCGACTGATCCTGCTCGCGCGGCTTCCAGATGTGGACCATGCCGTCGCGGTAGCCGGTCGCCAGCAGCCCGCCCGGTCCGAACGCCACGGCGGTCGTCAGGCTGGGCGGACCGACCAGCCGCACCGGCGGCGGCGGCATGCCGTCGCCCGCAAAGTTCCAGACCATCACGTCCGGCCCGTCGGTGGTCGCGAGCAGTTGGCTGTCGCTGCTCCAGCTGAGCGCGCGCGGCTTCAGCGGCGTGCCGGGCAGCACCGTGCCGCTGGCCTGCGGGAAGCGCCAGAAGTGCACGTTGTTGTCCTGGCATCCCGACGCGACCACGGCGCCGTCCGGGCTCCACGCCAGGCTGAGCATCGACCCCTTCCCCTGCAGCTGCCGCAGCCGGCCGCCCGTGTTGGGATCGATGATGTGCACGCCGCCCCAGCACGAGCAGGCGATGGCCGCGCCGTCGGGTGACCAGGTGAGGCCCGTGATCGTGCTGTCGACGGCGGGGATCCGGCGCACCTGTTTCCCGTCGGGCGCGAACAGGACGCCCGCGTCGTTCTTGGCGACAGCGAGCAGATCGCCCTTCGGGCTCCAGGCGATGACGTCGATCGCGCGCCGCGCGGGGCGGACGACGACCAGCGGTTCATCGGCGCCGACCTGCAGGATGCGCACGGCGCCGTCCTCGCCGGCGGTGGCCATGCGCGCCTGCCCCGGCTGCCACGCGATCGCGTTGATCGCGCCCTCGTGCACGGTCCGCCGCAGGATTGGATGGCCGTCGCCGGCGCGCCGCACCTCCACGTCGCCGGCTGCGGTCGCCACCGCCAGCTCGCCGCCCGCGGTGGACCACGCGATCGCGCGCGGGAACTCGCCGACGTCGACGCGCCAGCCCTTCGCTCGCGCCGTCGGCAGCGTCGCGCCGACGACGGCGGCGATGCGCGACACGCTGGGCCGCTCGAGGGCGGGGAGGCGCGAATCCGACGGGCGCGTCCCGCGGCCGAGCGCGCGATCGATCGCGTGGCGGTTGATGTTCAGCAGCTGATCGAGCGGCATCTGGGCGTGCGTGGTGCTGCGGACGCGTGCCGTGCCGTTGACGGAACGCAGCCAGCGCTCCATCGCGGAGACCTCGTTGGCCGACACGAGGTCGGCCTTGTTCACGATCAGTACGTTGGCGAACGCGATCTGCTCGTGCGACCCGGTCTTGCCGTCGGTGTACAGCGACAGCAGCCGCCCGTCGACGAGGAACGCCAGGCCGTCGAGCCGAAAGCTGCGCTGGATCTCCTGATCCATCAGGAAGGTGCGCACGATCGGCCCGGGATCGGCGGGGCCGGTGGCCTCGATCAGGACACGGTCATACTGTTGCCGGCGCTTCGTGATGCCGACCAGCGCGCGGATCAGATCGCCGCGCACGGTCCCGCACACGAGCCCGTCGTCCATCTCGAAGATCTCCTCGTCGGTGGCGATGACGGGCGCGCCCTCCGCGGTGACCTCGCCGATCTCGTTCTGGATGACGACGATGCGCTGGCCGCTCTCGGCGACGATGTGATTGATCAGCGTCGTCTTGCCCGCACCCATCGCCCCGGCGAGGACGGTGACGGGGATCTTGGGGGTCATGAAGCTCAACTGATTTAGCGCGCACAACCCCTTTTGCGCAATCGGGTACGCGCCGTCTCCTTCTTTTATCGGGAACCCTCGAAGGGTTCCTGAACCCTCCCGCGATGGTACGCGGCGAGCAAAGCTCGCCGGCTCCCCACGCGAGGTGTTATCCATAGTTGGTGAGCCAGATCGCCATCGGCGGCACGGACAATGCCGTCCCGGATTCTGGGCAGCGCGTCGGGGGCGTGGGCGCGACAGGGATGTGGACGTTTTTGGCCACCGACGCGATGGGCTTCGGGGCGTTGTTCATCGCGTACGGAATGCTTCGTGTGCGCGCCGACGTCTGGCCCGACCCGCGAACGCGGCTGGACCTGTCGCCGGCGGCCGCGATGACGTTCGCGCTGCTGACTTCGAGCCTGACCATGACGCTGGCGACGCGGGCGACCACACTGCAGGGGCGGCGCACGTGGTTGATGGCGACGCTGGTGCTCGGTCTCGCGTTTCTGACGGGTGCCACGCTCGAATACGCCCACCTGCTGACGGCGCCGGCGCCGATGGGCGTGACGACCGATCTTTTCGCCTCGACGTTCTACATGCTGACCGGGTTCCACGGCCTGCACGTGCTGGCCGGGGTGATCGGCGTCGGGTTCATGTTGCGCGCGAAGTACGGCGCGCAAGCCGTCGACACCATGGGGTTATATTGGCACTTCGTGGACGCCGCCTGGATGCCGATCTTCTCGATGGTGTACCTGTGGCCGGCGCGATGAGCGAGCGCGTGGACGCGCCGGTGCGGCCGCGCGCCGCGGCTGTTGCCGCGACGTTCTGCGCGGTGGCGCTGCTGACGGCGCTGGAGCTGATCGTGGTCGGCCTGGAGATGGATCGGGCGGCGCGCATCACGACGCTGGCGGGTCTGCTGATGGCGAAGGTCGGGCTGGTGCTGGTCGTCTTCATGCGCGCCCGTGAGGGGCGGCCGGCCGTCAGGCTGGCGCTCACCGCGATCGTGCTGGCTGCGGGCGCCGCGATCGTGCTGATGCTGGAGACAATATTTCGGGTGGGCGTTCGATGACGCGCGTCGCGGCGGCGATCGTGGCGATCGTCGTGCTGTCGTCGCGCGCGTGGGCGCTGTGCCCGAACTGCATCGCTCAGTCGCCGCCGTCGACGCTGCGCCTCGTCGGCCTGTTCCTGCTCGTCCCACCGGCCGTGTTCTTCGCCGTCGCGATCGCGGTGCGACGAATTTTGCGCCGCGGCTGAGTGATCACTTTCCCTTGGACCGGGAACTTCAAGGGAAGGATGAAAGCGCCAGGGCGGTGGTCTACCTTGATCGCAGCGTCGCTGCTCGCTGCGTGTTCGTCCGGCGGAGGTGGCGGCGGAACGGAAAAGGGTGGTAACGGCGGAGCGGGTGGTCAGGGCCAGGCCGGCACGGGCGCGTCGACCGCCGGCGCGGCGGGCACGCAATCGGCGGGCACCGGCGGCCTCGCCGGTACTGGCGGCTCCGCGATCGGATCAGGCGGAAGCGTGGCCGGTACATCGGGCGGCGCGGGAAGCTCAGGCACGACGGGACAGGCGGGCACCGGCGCCGCCGCCGGCACCACCGGCGCCGCGGGACGAGGCGGCGCGGGCGGGATCACCGGCGCGGCCGGCACCACGGGCAACGCCGGGCGCGGCGGCACGACGGGCGGCGGTGGCAGCAGCGGCGGCAGCGCGGGATCGTCGCCTGACGGTGGCGTGCCCAGCCCCGTGACGCCGACGCAGAGCGGAGGCAGCTACCGCTTCACCTGGGGCGACGTCGTGATGGAGGTCGACGCGCAGGTCGGCGCGCGCGTGGGAAAGCTGTCGCTCGCGGGCACCGACCTCATCATGACGTCGGCGATGGCGGCGCGTGTCGACGGTGGGCTCGACCCGACCACGTGGGGCTCCGTCTTCTGGACCAGCCCGCGCAGCGCCTGGACGCCGCAGACGTGGCCGCCGCCCGTGAACATCGACGGCGCGCCCTACACGACCACGATCGCCGGGACGCACGTGACGGCGAGCGGCCCGGCCGACACGTCGATCGGCGTCTCGATGGCGAAGGACTACTCCGCCGACGCGACGTCGGGCTGGATCAAGATCGGCTACACGATCAAGGCGACCAAGGCGCAGCGGGCCGCGCCGTGGGAGGTCAGCCGCGTGCCGCGCGGTGGAATCGTGTTCTTCCCGGTCCCGTCGTCGTCGGCGGTCACGAAGGGACCGCTGACCATCACGGTGTCCAACAACATCGTCTGGTTCGACGACGCGCCCAAGACCGCCACCAGCCCGAACGGCGACAAGCTGTACGCCGACGGCACGACCTGGACGGCGTATCTCTTGGGCCGGAACCTGTTCCTCAAGCGGTTCACGGACACGCCCGCGGCCATGCAGCCGGCCATGGAGGGCGAGATCGACGTCTATCCCGGCAACGGCTTCCTCGAGTTCGAGGTGCAGGGCCCGTACACGATGATCGCGGCGAACGGCAACCTGCCGTGGTCGATCGAGTGGAAGGTCGTCACCGTCCCGAGCTCGATCGCCGTCACGGCCGGCAGCGCCGCGCTGGCCGACTTCGCGAAGCAGCAGGCCGCGCAATAGTATTCGCCCGGCGAGGGATAGCCGGGCATGTGGCGACGACTTCTGGAGGTTCTTGGTCGCGGCTGTCGGTATCCCGCCGGGGCCGCGGCCGCGTGCCGCGCGCTCGAAGCGAAGCACCCCGATGTCGAGGCGATCGACGTCTGGCTGCGCGCGCGCGCGCCTGGGCGCGACGTGGTCGCGGTGCTTTACCGCGATCGGCGCACCAAGTTTCATCGAGGGATGCCGCGCTACCAGCTGTACGCCGTTCGCCCGGACCACAGCGTCGAAGAATTGGTCGTCGACGGCGCGTCGCCGTATCACGTGCGCGGAATCAAGTGACGCAGCGACGGCGTCAGCGGTCGGAGCCGCCGTCGGCGCCGGCGTCGGGGAGCGGCGGCGGGGTCCACGCCGGTTGATCGAGCAAACGGCGCTGGAGGGCGGCGGCTTCCGCGGTCCCCCGCAGCGCGACCAGCGACTTCACGTAGTGGGCCATCGCCCAAAGATCGGGATCGGGCAGCACGTTCTTCCAGGTGGGCATCGCGGTGCCGCCGATGCCGGCGGCGACGGCGCGGTAGATGTCGGCCAGCGTCGCGCCGCCACGCAGCTCGTTGAAGGTGAAGTCGGGGGGCAGGATCTTCACGCCGAAGTCGCTGTCCTTCGCGACCGGGTAGTAGAGATCGGCGCGCATCTCGCGCAGATCCATCTTGGTCAGCTCCTTGGTGAAGTCGTGGATCTCCGCCCGGGTCGCGTACGCGGGGTGACACGCGGTCGCGCACTGGGCGAGGCCGTGGTAGACGCGCCGGCCGCGCTCCACGCCGTCGGCCTCGCGGCCGGCCCACGGGTCCGGCGTCGCGACGAGGGCCTCGCCGGGCTTCTCTTTTCGCCAGCGCGGCGCGAACGCCTTCACGTACTGGATGAGGGC
>DATMZL010000746.1:0-5855 GCA_035607075.1 Polyangia bacterium | reverse complement strand
CGGATTGGCGGTGTCGCCCTCTTCCTCGACGAGGATCAGCTGCCGGTGCTCATTGGGCGTGATCGTCTTGATGTTGACGATCGGCGCCGCGCGCAGCGCCGGGTGCGTCCCCGCCGGGTTGAACGACGTGTCCGTCCCCTGCAGCGGCAGATTGACCCGGAACTGCATCACCAGGCCGTCGCTCGTCGCGTCGGGCGCGCCGAAGCCGACCGGCCCGCCGCTCGGGAACGGGATGACCGCGAAGTTCTTCATCGTGAAGGTCTTCCCGGCCTGACCGGAGAAGTCGATGATCACGTCCGCGCGCTCGGCGGGCGCCAGGAACAGGCAGCGGGCGCCGGCACGAATGTCGGTGTTGTTGCCGATCGGCGAACCGGCGCACTGCTGGTTGCCGTTGGCCGGGTTAGCCAGCTGGACCGGGTTGTTGAGGAAGCCGCCGTCGGACCCGATCTGCCAGATCGCGGGGCCGGCCGGACCGTTGACGTGCATGTCGACGCCCTGCTGGTTGAACAGCTGCATCGTGTAGAAGCGGGCGTTGCTGGCGTTGACGAACCGGAAGCGGTAGCGGCGCGGCTCGACGGACATGGTCGGCCAGCTCTTGCCGTTGACGGTGATGACGTCGCCGAAGAACTCCGGGATCCAGAACGGGTGCTTGTCCGGGTTTCCGGGCGGGCCGTTCAGGTTCGCGGGGTTGTCCGAATCGGGGAAGTAGAGCTGGCCGTTGGTGTCGAACTGCCGGTCGGCGAGCATCAGCTCATGCTCGTAGTTTCCGGCCGGGAGCGTGATCGGGTTGTTGGTGGCGCCGGTGTCGCGGTTGTCGCGGAGGAAATAGAAGCCGGCCAGGCCCGCGTAGACGTTCAGGCGCACGGTCCCGAGCGAGTGGTCGTGGAACCAGAGCGTCGTGGCCTCCTGTTGGTTGGGGTAGTTGTACGTGGTGCCGAAGAACGCGCGGCCCCTCTGAGCGACGCCCGGCGTCCACCACGCGTCGGGATGGCCGTCGTACTGCGACAAGACCTCCTGGCCGTGAAGGTGGGTGACCGCGGGGATCGGACCCGCGAACGGCTGCAGGCAGGGCGCGGCGAGCGGCGGCCCGTTCACGCAGTTGTTGCGGGCGGTCGTGCCCAGCGGATCGGCCCAGTGGATGGTCTGGTCGACCGTCAGCAGGCTCTGCAGGTGCGTGTTGGCGAGGCTGTTGGTGTAGATCGCCGTGGTGGCGGCGCCGCGGCGCGATTCGATCGTGCGCGCCGGAAACGACGCGCCGGCGCCGTTGATGTTGTAGCCCCACTGGAACGTGCCGTTCCGGTTGGTTCCGGAAAGCGTGTTGTAGAACGCGTTCGGCAGAATCTTCTGCTGGAACTCCTGCATCGTGATCTGCTGCGTCGTGGTGCCGTCGGAGCGGCGCCCGGTGAACGTGGGCAGCGGATCGACGAACTTGGCGATGCTGTTGCCGGAGAGCGGGGTCTGCGGCGTCGTCACCGACGCCCCCTGCCGGACCGTGATGTCTTCGGCTTGAGCCTGGTTGTTATCGCAACCGGCGCCTGCGAGCGCCGCCGCCACCGCACCGACCGCGATCGAGGACAGAGCTCTACTCGAGAATCGAACCTTCGTCATGACCGTCGCTCCTTCCGCGCGTGGGAGTCGTCTCGCACGCGACCGGTCCTGTAAGTCGTTCGACTACGGCTCGCCAGGCGCAAAGTGCTCGCGTCGCGTCGCTTTCCAGAGCCGTGTGTATGTTGGCGCCGACCAACGTTGGGGCGATCCCCGAAAGGAAACGTTGACAGCGACGAGCCGGCGCAAAATTTTCGACGGAGGTGCGCCGTCGCCTGCCCTTAGGGCTTGTAGCCGACCTTGTTGATCGTGCCGGCGGTGTCGTCGGAGAACACGAGCAACCCGTCGTTGTCCACGACGACGGACACGGGCCGTACCATCCAGTTTCCCTGCTGCAATCCGCCCGCGCCGTCGGACTGGCCGACGAAAGGCTCTGCCGCGGTCGGACCATTCGGGCCCATCTTCAGCCGCACGATCATGCGGCCCACCTGTTCGATCTCGCGGTTCCAGGATCCGTGCGACGCGACGAACATGCTGCCCTTCATCTCCGACGGGTAACCCTTGCCCTGGTACTCGACGATACTGAGCGGCGCCATGTGCGCGCCCAGCACGAAGGCAGGCGGCACGACGACGTTCGTGTCCTGACACTTCGCCTCGGTGAACGCGCCCGGCTGATCGGGATCGAGATGCTGCGTGCGCGGTCCCTTGGCGCGCGTCGGGTCCATCCAGATGCCCTCGCTCCAGCAGAACGGGTAGCCGTAGTTGCGACCCGGGCGGTTGGTGTCGAACAGGTTCACCTCCTCGCCGGGGTTGTCGTAGTGGATATCGTTCCCGTCGACCATCAGGTTGTCGCGGCCGTTCTCGACGCCCCACAGGCGGCCCTTGCTGTCGATGGTCAGGCCGACCTCGTTGCGCAGGCCGGTCGCGAAGATCTCGCCGGTCGCCGGTGTGTAACCGCCCGCGGGGATCGCGTTCAGGTCGAAGCGCCAGATCAGCGCGCGCGTTTGCGGCGGTGTGTTCGGATCCGCGGGCGTGTCGACGTTGCCGGCGCTGCCGATGCTGACGTAGAGCCGGTTCTCGGCGTCGATGACCAGGCTGCGGCTGCTGTGCCCCCCGTCCGGGATTCCGCCGACGACCAGTTCCTCCGGGCCGCTCGCGACGCGCGCGCCGTACGTGTAGGGCCAGCGGTAGACCTCCGTCGACGTCGACGCGTAGACGTGCGTCGGCGTCATGGTCAGCCCGTGATTGAGTCCGAGATGCAGCGCGAACTGAACCTGGTCGCTATAGCCGTCGCCGTCGGTGTCGTGCAGGCTCCGGATCTCGCTGTGGTTCGCCACCAGGATGTCGTTGCTGGGCGTCACCACCAAACCGCGCGAGGCGGGGATGTTCATCGCCCACGCGTACACGCAGTAGTGCGGATCCGCCGTCCACGCGTCGGTGACGCGCAGCCAGTCCGGAACGTTGCTGCATGTGTCCGGGGGCGGCGGCTCGTTTCCGCCGTTGCCCTTGCCGCCGCCGCCGCACGCGGAAGCGAACGCCAGCCCGGCGGCAACTATCAGAAGCAGTGACGGCGCGCGCTGCATGTGAGTCTCCTTGGCCAGGCGCCGATCTTACGGCTTGTAGCCGATCTTGAACACCGAGCCCGACCCGTCGTCGGTGAACGTCAGGAGGCCGGCCTTGTCGATCCGGATCGAGACTGGCCGCGTGCCCCACACGCCTTCATAGAGGGCGCCCGTGCCGTCGCCCATGCCGAGAAACTTCTGCGCCTCGGTCGGGCCGTTCGGTCCCATCCTGAGTCGAATGATGAGGCGGCCGACCTGTTCGACCTCGCGGTTCCACGAACCGTGCGACGTCACGAAAAACTCGCCCGACATCTCGGGCGGATACGCCGTGCCGCGGTACTCGACGATGTCCATCGGCGCCAGGTGCGCGCCCAGCGAGAACGCGGGCGGGACGACGGCGCTGGTGTCCTGGCACTTCGCCTCCGTGAAGTTGCCGGGCTGGTCGGGATCCAGGTGCTGGGTGCCGGCGCCCTTCGCGCGCGCCGTGTCCATCCAGATGCCTTCGCTCCAGCAGAACGGATAGCCGTAGGCGCGGCCGGGCCGGTTGGCGTCGAACAGGTTCACTTCCTCGGCGGGGTTGTCGTAGTGAATGTCGTCGCCGTCGACGGTGAGGTTGTCGCGGCCGTTCTCGACGCCCCAGATGCGGCCCTTGCTGTCGATGAAGAGACCGCTCTCGTTGCGAAGTCCCATCGCGAACATCTCGCCGTCGTAGAAGAAGTCGTATCCGCCGGCGGGGAGCGTCGCGAGGTCGAAGCGCTTGATCACGGCCTGGAACTGCGAGTACGTGTCGGGCGTCGGCGGAATGTCGACGTTGTTCCCGCTGCCGGCGCTCACGTAGAGGCGGCCTTGCGCGTCGATCGCCATCGGACGCCGGTTGTGCCCGCTGGTCGGCATGTCGAAGATCGCCGTCTCGGCCGGGCCGGTCGCCACGCGATCGCCGGCGGCGTACGGCCAGCGAAAGACCGTCGTCGCGGACGATGCGTAGACGTGCGTCGCGGTGATCGTGATGCCGTGATTGAGCGCGGTCGCGCTGGCGAACACGTGGTGCTCGGCGACGTCGGAGACGCCGTCGCCGTTGTCGTCGGCCAGCACCCAGACCTGGCTGCCCGAGACGACGAAGATGTCGCCGTTGGGTGCGACGGCGATGCCGCGCACGCCCGGCAGCATGTTGGCGTACTCGAACATGCAGTAGTGAGGATCGGCGAGCCACGTATTCGGCAGCATCGCGGCAGCCGCGACGGTGCTGCAGCTGTCTGGCGGCGGCGCGGTGTCGGTCGGGCTGCTCGAGCACGCGGCCAGGCCTAGGGCGAGCAAGCTGCAGGCCGGCGCCAGGTGTCGTCGCAAGGTTCGGAGCACAGCGCGATTCTAGTCGCTCCGCGCCACAGGCGCGGTTTGCGACTATTGTCTCTTCAGGTAGCCGCGATCCCGCGCTGCGCGCGGGGGCGGCCAGTCGCTCCGCGCGGCTTCGCTGGCGGCTCGCCGTCGATCTGGCCTATTCTCGCGCCATGCGCTTAGCCTGCTTTTTTTCGGCCGTCCTCTATCTACTTGGCTTTGCGGTTTCGTGCGGGGGCCCTTCGCGCGCGACCGGGAACGGAGGGCAGGGAGGAACGGGCGGCACGTCAGCCGCTGGAACGGGTGGCGGGGCGGGCACCGGCGGCGGTGGCGCGGGCACCGGCGGTAACAACGGCGCCAGCGGGACGACCGGAACCGGCGCGATCACCGGAACCGCCGGGACCACCGGAACTGGCGGAACCACTGGCACGGCCGGAACCGGCACCGCTGGCACCACCGGCAGGGGCGGCACGGGCGGGTCCGTCAGTACGGGCGGCGTCCCGGGCGCCGGCTTCCCGACCCAGGCGTGCGTCGACAAGGCGAACGCGGTGCTCGCGATGATGACGATGGACGAGAAGGCCGCGCAAACCGTCCAGGCGGAGCGCGCCCAGATCACGAACGCGCAGGTCACGCAGTACGCGGTCGGCTCGATCTACAGCCAGGGCGGTTCGGCGCCGGACGACAACACACCCGCCGGGTGGGCGGCGATGATCAACGGCTACCGGGCCGCCTCGCGCGCGAGCCGGCTGAAGGTGCCGATCATCTACGGACTCGACAGCGTTCACGGCGTGGGGCCGGTCAAGGGCGCGACGGTGTTTCCGCACAACGTCGGGCTGGGCGCGATCGGTGATCCGGCGTTCGTCGAGCAGATCACGCGCGTCGTCGCGGACGAATCAGCGGGCGTCGGCGCCGACTTTCCGTTCGCGCCCGTCATCGCCGTCGGCCGCGACGAGCGCTGGGGCCGCACCTACGAGGCGTTCGCCGAGACGCCGGACCTGGTGTCGTCGCTGGGCGTCGCGCAGGTCAAGGGCCTGCAGTACCCGACGGGCGGAACGAAGATCTCGATCCTCGCGAACCTGAAGCACTACGTCGGCGACGGCGGCACCGCGCTCGGCGTGACGGGCGGGCCTGTCACCGGCGACGAGAACGCGCTGCGCGCGTTGCACCTGACCCCGTACCGCGCCGGGATCTCGGCCCACGCCGGGTCGATCATGCTGTCGTACAACACCTGGCAGGGCGTCGAGATGCACATCAACAAGCCGATGATCACCGACGTGCTGAAGGGCGAGCTCGGCTTCGGCGGCTTCGTCGTCACCGACTACAACGGTTGCTTTCAGGCCGGCGTGTCCGGCGTCAGCGCGTCGCTGGCCGCGTGCCTGAACGCGGGCGCCGACATGTTCATGATCTTCGCGAACA
>DATMZL010001282.1:0-3359 GCA_035607075.1 Polyangia bacterium | reverse complement strand
CGAGCGAGTAGCCGCCCGCGGCGCGTGAATCGACGCACGAACCAGCGAGGGAGCCGCGCGCCCTGGACGACAGACCCGAGCGGAATGACGAGTAGATCCGGAAAGAACATCACAGCGGTTCCTCCGTCTGCCCCTGCTCGTAGATGTCATCTACCAGCTGGCGGATCCCACGAACCGTATCGCGCAGGCCGCGCCAGTAGCTGGCCGCAGTCTCGTCTTTCGTCTCACACGCGCCAGCAAAGAGCCGTTCCAGCACCATGAGCCGATCGGAGACTTCGGGTAGGCGTTCTTCGACGCGAAGCCCGTGCCAATTGAGCGGCGTGACGGCCGGGCTCATCGCGCACCTTCCAGGATTTCCCTCAGCTCATCGAGCAACTCGCCCTGTAGCAAGCTGGCGGCGCCAATCACGTCGTTGTCATCGGCGAATACGACATCGGTCTCGCCGATTAGGCCGAGTAGCTGTCGGATGGCACTGAGGTAGTCGATGATGGTCTCGGCGCGAGAGCGGTCACGCCACGCGAGCGCGCGTTCGGCGACGGACTGTTGCTTGTTCTTGGACACGGTTGGCCTCCTGAAACGAGGCGCCAGCGGGTCTGGTACGATTGACCAGGCGGGCCGGCGTTGTTAACGGCAACGCGCGGACTTGCTCAGGAGCGCTTGCGGGTTACCGCCCGCTTGCGCTCCGTCTTCACCTTGATGCCCTTCGATTCGAGCCAGGACTGCAGCGCCCGCCTCGCCTGTTCGGCTGGCAGGATGCCGTCCCGCTCGTACAACGCCTGCATCGCTTCGAGCAGTTCCTCATCCAACCTGAACGTCGTGACGCGGCGCGGGGTCAAGGTGGGCATAGACTACCACGTATTACGATGGATGACAAACGCCATTACGGCAGCACCATGTACGCGACGGTCACGGTCAGCGAGTTCGCCGCGTTGCCGCCAGTGAAGTTCCCCGAGGCCCCGTTCGACACGGCAAGGGCGATGTTCGTGTTCGTGTGGTCGCCCTCGCTGTAGGTGAGGAGCCCGTTCGCGGCGGCCCAGTCCGTGTAACCCGCGGCAACCGGGCGCCAGCTCGCCTTGTGCGCCGCCGCGAAGAAGTCAGAAAACGCAGTGCCAGGTGCGGCTTGGTACATGGCAGAGGTCGCATAGTCGCCCACGCCGCTGTTGTATTGCAGGACGACCTGAGCCCCGTCGACGGTGCTGACGTTGGTGTACGCCCCGGCCGTGGCGTCCAGGACGGCCAGGACGCTGATGACGTGGAGGACGTTCGACGGCACCGCAGCCAGTACCTCAAACGGCGTCGTCGGCAGTGCCTTGATCTGCGCGTCCGTCAGCGTGACCGTGGCGATCCGGATCTGCGCCATCTCGGCGCCGTTGACCAACAGGGAATCCGCCTCCAGATCGATCGTGTCAGCACAGACCTTAAAGGTGTTGTTCCCGTCGATCTCTGGGCTCGGCGATCCAGCATCCCGGAGCGGAAAGAGCGCATTCCTATCGCCTGTCACCGTCCCGCCAACGCCCGCGAGGATCACGTTATCGCTGCCCGAGACGGTATGCGACTGTCCGGTCAGTAGGTTGTGCGCTGACGGTTGGACGTCCTCGAGCAGCAGATAGAGGAATTCGTTGCTGCTGCCGCTGGCTGTGAACGTGATTGATCCTGAGCCGAAGGCCGCGGTAACGGTCTGCTTCGTGGTCGTGGACGCCGCAGTCGCGGCAGGCGCGTTGAACACGCGCGCCGCCACGCCGCTGGAGAATTCGCGGGCCGTCCGCACGTTGGAAAACCCAGAGAGGAAGGCCGACGCGGTAACGGCGTAGTGGTCAGTGCCATCGAACACGCCGATCGACACGTCGGCCACGTTCGAGTCGTTCACGTTCGAAAGGATGATCGCCAGCGCCGGCGTGAACCCAGGCGACACCGTGCCAGATCCGGTCTGATGCCCCACCGCAGACTGTCCGCGGCCGAGCGCGAGAAATGACTGAATCCATGTTGGTGTTGCGCTGGCGAATCCACTAAAGGAATAGCCGTCCGAGTCGAGCGTGGCCTTGAGATAGTCGTTGCTCGCGCCGTTGAACCCGTCCACGCCGAGGAACCGCACGATCCGCGGCACCGTGGGCCCGGCCGAATCCTGCGTCGATTTCCACCCGGAGAGGAACCCGCTCGCGACGTTGTTCCAGCCGACGCCCGCGTTCGTGTCGTTCTGATCGACGAAGCCGAGATCGCCCCCCATGTCATTCGCGCTGGAGCTCCCGGAGGCGAGCGACGTCGCGCACAACGTCCCCACGCAGTCCGTCCGCTTGATCATCCCGAGCAACGCGGTCGGCGCGAAGCCGAGATCCGTCACAGCCGCAGGTGATCCCAAAAACAAGCTGACGTTATCCATCGCGGCCTGGGGATGCGTGCCACAGATCGCGAGGATGAGATCCGCGCTCCCGGAATTCGTCGTCCAGTTCAGCCGGAAGCCGTCGTCATCGCAGGACAGGAGCACCGCTTCGTCCGTCAGCGTCGGCGTCCCTGACGCCGCGGGCGAGGCCTTCACGAAAATCGAGGTATAGCGATCGATCCGGCAGCCGTTCGGGTTGACGCTCGCGGGCCCGTCGTCGAGCGCGCTGTAGTGGCAGCCCTGGCCTTCACCGTATCCCGTGAACGCCGCGGCACCATACCCGAGCGCGAAGCCCTCCGCGATCGAGTTAACCGATGTGCATCCGTTCCATAGAAGGAGCACCCACTTCGGGCGGAAGCCGAGGCCGCTTACGACCTGAACGCCGGTGCTGGATTGTTTCGTGAACGTGATCGCACGCATGCTCATGAACTGGCGCGCCTCAAATGTTTGGCCTTCGTTACGGGGCGTGATCTTCGCGTTCGCAGCTTCGGTTGTCGCAGGCGTACGACTTCTCGTCGTCCGATAGACGCTGCGTCCAGCCGCATGAGGGACAGCGGCGAGTCGGCGCCAGCTTCAGGCGGCGACCAGCGCGCTCAGGATCGTTCCCGTTCGGTGTTCCTGTCTGACTGTCCACGGCGCCTCCGATCTAAACGTGCAGTGACGACGCGATCGACCGAGCGGCAAGACGACAAACCAGTGCGCGATCTCGGCGAGCAGGAAACTGTCGGGCTGCGGCGTCATGCCGGTCTGCATTGGTCAGTGGGTCGTTCGCCGCGCGAGCAGCTCGGCGCGAATCTCATCTTTCAGCGAGGAGATGAGCCCCGACATCCGCTCGGCCTCTTCGCGCGACTCGATCTTGCGGCAGCCGTCCAGGGCGCACTTGAACGTGTGGTCCGTCAGGTCAAGCGTGAACACGGCGCCGTGACGCTCGAGGAACGCCACGAGCAACGCGGCGGCCTGCTGCGGGGTGAGATCTCGCGGC
>DATMZL010000479.1:0-2479 GCA_035607075.1 Polyangia bacterium | reverse complement strand
GCATCGGGCGGTGCTATCTTTCTCGGGTGCGGCGTCTGGCGCTCGTTACGGCCCTGCTCGTGCCCGTCGCCGCTTCCTTCCCGGCGCGCGCAGAGTGGAAGGTCCATCGCACCGATTCGACGGCCCTGGTCGAACGCGCGGAGCGGGCGCTGCTCGAACGCCCGGACGACGACGAAGTCGCGCGCCAGCTGGTCAAGCTGGCGGGACGCGACGGCCGTACGCGGCTGCGTGAACGGTTCCGCGCGCGCGCCGAACGTGCGGCCGCGGAGGGCGGCCGCACCGCGTACGCCCCGCTGTCGGCTTACGCGCACCTGCTGCAGGCGCTCGGTGACGCGAAGGCAGCCAGCGCGGCCTTCGAACAGGTCCTGCGCGTGGCGCCGCAATCCGTTCCGGCTCTCACCGGCCGCGCCCGTGCCCTCGCCGATGCCGGCGACGACGCCGCCGCGGTGGCGGCGTACGACGACGCACTGAAGGTCGAACGCCGCGCGCCTGCCCGCCGGCGCCTCATCGACGCGGAGTTGGCCATCTTGGCGCGTTCGGCAGACGCCGCGGACAAGAGCGTGCAGGAAAAATCCGTCGCGTTGCTGCGCGAGCTGGCGCGCGCCGAACCCGACAGCGACGAGATCGCCGAGCGTCTGGCCGACGCGCTGGAACGGGCCGGCAACCCCGTTGCGGCCGCCGAGGTGCTGGAGGCGCGCCTCCGTCCCGGGCACGCCGCCGCAAAACTCGAGCTGGCGCTGCGTGCGGCGCGCTTGCGCCTCGCCAGTCGCGATCCGAAGGACGCCGCGCGCGTCGCCGGCACGCTGGCGGCGTTGCTGCGCGAGATCCCACCGGGCGACGCCGAGCGACGCCGGACCGTCTGGTCGGTCGCGTTCACGGTCGCGCGCGGCCGCGGCACGCTGCCCGAGCTGGCCCGCGAGCTGGAACGCGCGCCGGGCCCCGTCGAGTGGGACATGCTGGGACGCGTGCGCGACGCGCTCGGGAACCTCGAGGGCGCGCTGGCAGCGACGCGCTCGGCGCTGGCCGCTGCCCCGCGCGACGTCGAGATCGGACGCCGCCTGATCGCCCTGCACGATCAGCTGGGCAACGAAACGGAAGCGACCGCCGTCCTCGAGGAGCTGGCGCGCCGCCTTCCCGACGATTCGCAGCTGGTCGTCGACCTCATCGAACGGCAGACGCGGCAGGGACACCGCGCAGAAGCCGCCGCGACGTTCGACAAGGCCATCGTGCATTTCGGCGGGAACCGCGGCGCGCTGCAACAGCTGGCGACGCTCGCGGCGCGATCGGGTGAGGATCGACGCGCCCTCAAGACGTGGCAGCGGTTGCACAAGCTCGATCCTGGCAACGAGGTCGTGATCGTCGGCCTCGGCGAGTCGCAATTCCAGGCGGGCCTGAAGAACGAAGCGCGCGCCACCTGGGGCGCGCTTCGCGATCGCGTCCGACCGCCGGCGCATGGCCACCTGCGCCTCGCGGAGGTGCTGCTGGAGCACGATCTGGGGACCGAAGCGATCGCTGAGGCGAAGCGGGCGCAGGCGCTGGAACCGAAGAGCGTCGAACCCCATCGCCTGCTCGCGCAGATCTACGAGCACACCAAGAAGCTCGCTGACGCGGTCACTGAATGGAACGCGGTGCTGGCGCTGGCGGACCGAAAGCTTCCGGGCAACGAGCAACACGCGGCGCTGCGGCGTGAAGCGCGGGTCCGGCTGCTCGGTCTGCTCGCGCGCCAGGGACGCAGCCGCATGGACGCGCAGATCCGACAGCTGCGCGAGGACGCGCGCCTGCATCCCGACGACCTGGAGGTGGCGCTCTTCCTGGCAGAGGCGCAGCAGCGAATCGGCGATTCGATGGGCGCGATCGCAACGCTCAAGGACGTGCTGGCGCGCGTGAATGCCGCGTCGCCGAACGCGACCGCGGCGAATACCGCTGCGCGCGACGTGGCCGTCGAAGCCGGATTCGCGCTGGTGCATCTGCTGAAACGCACAGGCCAATTGGATGAAGCGGTCGCGCGCCTGGACGACATCGCGCGGCTCGCGCCCGGACGCGCGCGCGAAGCGCATCTACAGATCGCGGACATCGCCCTCACGCGCCACGACGTCAGCCGCGCGCTCTCGCACGCGACCGCAGCGGCCGCCGCCGCCGATCCCCAGACGCTCGCGCGCGTCGGGGATCTGCAAGCGCGCGCGGGCGCCGACGACCAGGCGATCGCTACCTATCGAGCCGCGGTCGCGCGCGACACGAACCCGACAGCGACGTTGGCGCTCGCCCGCTTGCTCGTCCGCCGCGGTGACGAACAGGAAGCCGCCGACGCGCTGGCCGGCGTGCTGCGCGGGTCTCATGACGAGGAAGCGATCGCGGAGGCCGGCCGGCTGGCGCTCGAGCTTGCGGACCTGCGCGGGCGACTGCCGCAGCTCGAGGGCGACCTCGCCGAGGCAGCCGCGGCCGGACAGGACACGCCGGCACGGCGCAAGTTGCTCGCGGC
>DATMZL010001007.1:0-2957 GCA_035607075.1 Polyangia bacterium | reverse complement strand
GACAAGATGTGCGTCGACAGCAGCACCGCCCGCTCGCGCCCGAGCTCGCGGATCAGCGCGTGCGTGTCGCGAATCTGGTTCGGGTCCAGGCCGACCGTCGGTTCGTCGAGGATCAGGATCGGTGGCCGCGCGAGCAGCGCGTCCGCCAGCCCGACGCGCTGCCGGTAGCCGCGCGACAGCGTGCCGATGATCTGCGTCCGCCGGTCGCCGAGGCCGGCGATGCCGATCGCGTCGTCGACGGCGGCGCGCCGCTTGTCACGCGTGACGCCCTTGAGCGCCGCGCGGAAGCCGAGGTACTCGGTCACGCGCATCTCGGGCGGCAGCGGCACCGCCTCGGGCAGGTAGCCGAGCGCGCGCCGCACCCCCCGCGTGTCGTCCGCGATCGAGCAACCGGCCAGCACGGCCGTTCCCCGCGTGGGCGTCAGGAAACAGCTGAGGATGCGCATCAGCGTCGTCTTGCCGGCGCCGTTGGGCCCCAGCAGCCCGACGATCTCCGCCTTCTCGACCTCGAACGAGACGTCGTCCAGCGCTGGCCGGATGTCACCCCGGGCAGACCCGTACCTCTTCGTGACACCCCGAACGCTGATCAAATCAGCGAGAAGGTTACTCCAGACCGCGATCGCGCAAGGAGCCGTCGTCTTCGCCGCGCAGGTGGCCGACCTCGTGCAGCAGCGTCCGTGCGATGGCCTGGTCCAGCTCGCCGACGTCGCGCACGGTGCGCAGCAGGTTGCGCCTGTAGAGAACGATCGTCCGCTCGCCCGCATCGCACTGCAGCTCGCCGACCCCGGCGCTCGCCAGCGAATGTGCGCCCGCCTCGGTCCCACCGCCCGACGTCACCTGGGCCCGGCCGCCTTTCCCGGCGCGCCCCGCCGGCGACGGGATCACGCGATCGCTGTAGTCCAGCGGCAGGCCGCGGAACAGACCGAGGATGGTCGGCGACAGCGGCGGCTTCTCCGCCACCAGATCGGAGATGTCGGGCAAGTCCGCCGCCTCGACCTTGATCCCACCCAGATCGTGGCGGATGTCTTCGGGCAGCTCGCTGACGGAGCGCTGAACATGCGCGGCGAAATCCGCCTGCGTCATCTCGAGCGGCGATGGGAACGACTTGGCGTCGGCCGTGCTCGCGGCGGCCAGGTGACGGGCCGCCGCGGCGTCATCGCCCAGGCGCTCCTCGATCAGCCCCAGGTGGTACAGCGCGTGCGCGTGATCGGGCGTCGACGCCACCACCTTCTCGAACGTCTTGCGGGCGTCGTCGAAGCGGCACAGCTCGAACAGCGCGACGCCCCGCTCGTAGACGGCGGCTGCGAAGCGCGGCGACAGCTTGAGCGCGCCGTCGATTCGCCGCAGCGCCTCGATCGCCCGCCCGAGATCGATCAACGCCTGCCCCTCGAGCAACGCCAGGCGCGCGGCGCGCTCGCGATCGCGCCGGCCCACGTGGCGGCTTCCGCGGCGCGCGTACTCCAGACCCAGCGCCGATCGGTCGACCGACGGCGCCAGCTGGTTGATGTTCAGGTCGGCCGCCGCTTCCAGCGTCTCCGGATCGTCGGGCGCCAGCGCCAGCGCCAGCGCGATCGCGTCGCGCGCTTCGTCCAGGCGCTCGAGCCGCATCAGCGAGATGGCGCGGTTGTGATGCGCTTCGACCGACCGGGGCGCTTGCCGGGCCGCCTCTTCGGCGCAGGCGAGCGCGCCGGCGTAATCGCCGTCATCGAACATCTCCGCGGCGCGATCCAGCAGCGACGCCACCGGCGCGTCCAGCCAGGCCGGGCGATCGGGGAAGCAGCGGCGCAGCGGCCGCGGCGGCGGCTCGTTCGCGTCGGACGCGGGTCCCGAACAGCTGCGCCCGCCGGCCGGCGCCGTCGACACAGGCGCTGTCGAACTGACCGGCTCGGGCGGCGTCTCGTTCTTCGGCGCGCGCGTGCGGCAGCCGGCCGCGGTCGTGATCGCGAGGCAGGCAATGACGGCAGCGCGCTTCATGAGCCCCTCATGATACCTGAGCCGAATACCCGCGCCGAGCCGTTTCAGGGTTTCCGGTTCGTTGAAGGGCCTTCAGTGGGCGTCGCCCCAGGTCTGGCCCGCCCCCACGTCCACGACCAGCGGAACATCCAGTTTATGGACGGCTTCCATCTCGTTCTTCACCCATTGCTTGAACTCTTCGCTGCGCCCTTCGGGCACCTCGAACACGAGCTCGTCGTGGACGGTCAGCAGCAGGTCGGCCTCGGGCGCCGGTGACTGGCCCGCCGCGATCGCCCGGTCAACCCGGATCATCGCGACCTTCAGCAGATCCGCCGCCGATCCCTGGATGGGTGTGTTGCGCGCGATCCGTTCGGCGTAGTTGCGGTCCTGGGCGCGCGTCGCGCGGATCTCGGGCAGCGGTCGCCGCCGCCCGAGCAGCGTGACCGTCTCGGCGCTGGCGCGCGCCTCGGCGATCGTTCGTTCCATGTACGCCTTCACGCCCGCGTAGCGCGCGAAGTAGCTCTGGATGTAGGTGCGCGCCTGCGCGCGCGGGATGCGCAGCACCTGCGCCAGACCGAAGTCGCTCTGGCCGTACGACAGCCCGAAGTTGATCGCCTTCGCGATGCGCCGGTGCTCCGCCGTCACGCCCGTCGCGGGCACGCCAAACACCTCGGCGGCCGTTCGCTGATGGATGTCCTGCCCCGAGCGGAACGCGTCCAGGAACGCCGGATCCTGCGAGAAGTGGGCGAGGATGCGCAGCTCGATCTGCGAGTAGTCGGCCGACACGAGCACGTGGCCCGGCTTGGCCACGAACGCTTCACGGATGCGGCGCCCGACCTCGGACCGGATCGGAATGTTCTGCAGGTTCGGGTTGCTCGATGACAGGCGGCCCGTCGCCGCGACGGCCTGGTTGAACGACGTGTGCAGGCGGCCGGTGGCGGGGTTGACCAGCGCCGGCAGCGCGTCGATGTACGTCCCCTTCAGCTTGGCCAGCATTCGATACT
>DATMZL010001279.1:0-3451 GCA_035607075.1 Polyangia bacterium | reverse complement strand
CGCGCGCTCCAGACGGCACCGTGGGCGGTGAGCGCCAGCGCGAGCGCGAGCAGCGCGCCGCCCGCGATGCGCGCCGGCTTGCCAGGCGTCGGCGCCGGTGGCGCGGCGGGCTCGGGCGGCGCCGGTTCGGACGCGGCGGCGGCGCGTCGTGCCGGCGGGCGCGCGCGCGCGACGCGAACGGCGCGCCACGCGAGGAACGCGACGCCGGCGGCGCCGACGGCATCGGCAGCCGACGCGTAGAACGGTTGCGGGCCGATCAGCGCCGCGAGCGCGCGTTCGAGCCCGGCGGCGACGAATGCCGGCGGATAGCAGGCGGCGCCGAGATCGAGATCGCGCCCGGCGTCGCGCCGATCGCGCGCCAGGAACGTCACGACGACCGCCGCGGGCAACACGAACCAGGCGGCGTGGCGCGCCTCGCCGGCGAACAGCGCGACCAGGCGCATGAACGCGCCTGACGTCGGCCCGGCGACGTTCAGCACCGCGTGCACCAGCTCGGGAAAGCGAAACGCGACCACGGCGGCGACCACCAGCGCGAGCGCGTCGCGCAGGCCACCGCCCTCGGCTTCGACGCGCGCCAGACCCGCGTCGGGCGCCGTCAGAAGCTGGCCGACGCGCCAGGGAAGTTGCAGCAGCGCGCGCATCACCGGTTGCGATCGTGAATGATCGCCAACCCGCGCAGGGTCAGCAGGTCGTCGCACTCGTCGATGCTGCGCGCCTCGGTGGCGATCAGGGGCGCCAGCCCGCCGGTGCCGACGACGCGCGGCGCGAAGTCGACCTCGCCCTTGATGCGGCCGACGATCGCGTCGACCAGGCCCGCGTAGCCGAACACCAGGCCGGCCTGCATGCTGTGCACGGTGTTGCGGCCGATCGCCGCCGGCGGCCGAACGATGTCGACGCGCGGCAACTTTGCGGTCGCGTGGTAGAGCGCCGCGGCGGAGACGTTCAGGCCAGGCGCGATCACGCCGCCCAGATATTCGCCGCGCGCCGACACGACGTCGAAGGTGGTCGCGGTGCCGAAGTCGACGACGATCGCGCCCTGCGGCCAGCGGTCGTGCGCGGCGACCGCGTTGACGATCCGATCCGCGCCGACCTCGCGCGGGTTCTCGGTGAGCACCGGAACGCCGGTCTTGGTCCCCGGACCGACGATCGTCGGCGCCAGATTCAGGAAGGTCCGGCACAGGCGCTCGATGGGCGCCAGGATCGGCGGCACGACCGACGACACCGCGACCGCCTTGACCGCCGCCGGATCGACGCCGGCGCGCCTGAAGAGCTCGCTGACGATCGCGACGTACTCGTCGCCGGTGCGTCCGGTCCGCGTCTCCAACCGCCAGTCGGCGCGCAGCGCACGCTTGTCATCGAACAGGCCGAGCGAGATGTTCGTGTTGCCGACGTCGATGGCCAGCAGCAGCGCGCTTTCATTCGACATGGCGCGCTAGCGTAGCATTGCTCGGGTACAATGGCCGACCATGTCGGTCTCGCGACCGCGCCGCCGCTCGCTGGTGACGCTCGGCTTCTTTGCCGCGTTCGCGATCGCCGCGTTCGCGGCGCTGTGGCTGCTCGACTACTTCGTGATCGACGCCGGCCACCGCGGCAGCGAAGGGCCGTTCCGCCAGTTGCTGGATTTCGACGCCGAGACGATGCAGAACGCGCTCGGCAGCCTGTCGCAGGTGATCGCCGCCGTGCTCGGCATCGCCATCACGGTCGTCTCGATCGTCGTGCAGCTGGCCGCGACCCGCTACACCTCGCGCGTCGCCGACATGTTCTTCCGCGACCGCATCAACCTGGCCGTGATGGGCTTCTTCGTCGTCGCCTGCCTCGAAGCGTTGTGGGTCAGCCTGACCGTGCGCAAGGACTACGTGCCGACGGCGACGATCACGGCGACGGTGATCATGGCGTCGGGCAGCCTGCTGGGGCTGGTGCCGTACTTCGCCTACGTGTTCGACTTCCTCGATCCCGAGAAGGTGATCGCGCGAATCGGCGCCGAGACGCTGGACCGCGCGACGTCAGCGAAGCAGGCGCGGTCGGGGGCCGACACCGCCGCCGATCGGCAGACGCACGCGCTGGGCGGCCTCGCGAACCTCGCCGACATCGCCGTCAACGCGCTCGGGCAGAAGGACAAGGTGATCGCGACCGACGCGTCGGCAGCGCTGCGCCGCCTGCTCGTCGAATACCAGGCGCGCAAGGGCAAGCTGGACGCCGAATGGTTCACGATCGGCGCCGAGCTGCGCGCAGATCCGGACTTCGTCGCGCTGGCGGCCGATTCGCTCGACGACCTCGCCAGCCGGCGCACCTGGCTGGAATGGAAGGGGCTGCGCCAGCTGCGCGAGGTGTTCGGCGCCGCGCTGTCGACGATGCCCGAGATGGCGCACGTGGTCGCGATCGACACGCGCTACGTGGGCGAGGCGGCGCTGGCGGCGTCGGACCGCGAGGTGCTGACGCTGACGGTGAAGTTCATGAACACGTACCTGCGCGCGGCGCTGAACGCGCGCGACGTGCGCACCGCGTACAACGTTCTCAACCAGTACCGCCAGCTCGCCGAATCGCTGCTGGCGACGCGCAACGCCTGGCCGCAAGCGGTGCTTGTCGAGATCGCCGGACATTTCAAGTACTACGCGCGCCTCGCGCACGGCATCGGGTTGGCTTTCGTCACCGAGACGGCCGCTTACGACATGTGCGCGCTGTGCGAGATGGCCAGCGCCCTCGACGCCCAGTGCCACGATCGCTTGCTGGGCGTGTTCCTGGAGATCGATCGTGAGCCGGAGACGCAGGCCGAGGAGCGCGCCCTGCGCGGCGTGCGCAAGGCGCAGGCCAAGCTCGCGTCGTATTACTTGCTGAACGACCAGCCGGCGCGCGCCCGCCGTATCCACGACGACATGGCCCACGAATCGCCCGAGCGGCTTCGTTCGATCCGCGACGAGATGCTGGCCATCACGTCGAAGGATTTCTGGGAGGTCGTCGACCGCGGCACCAACTTCGACTACCTCTCCGACGAGCGCAAGCTGAAGCTGCGCGAGTTCTTCGCCGGCTTCAAGTCGCTGGCGGCGTCCGCGCCCGCGCCGGCCGCCGAATGACGGCGATGCCGGAAAGACCGGCCGTCGCGCTCGGCGACGGAGGAGATCCGAACGAGCTCGACTGGGAGGGGTGCACGGCCCTCCACCTCGCCGCCGAAGCGGGCGACGCGAAGCGGGTCGCGCTTCTCCTGAAGCGCGGGGCGACAGTCGATGTGCGCAGCAGCTACGTCTCCGCCTGGGAGGACGCGTACACGCCGCTCGCGATCGCCGTGAGGAGAGGGCGGGGTGCGATCGCACGGGCTCTCGTGAAAGCCGGCGCCGACGTGAACGCGGCGAGCGAATCGGGGGACACGCCGCTGCTGATCGCGGTCCGCGAGGGAAAGCTCGACCTGGCGTTCTGGCTCGTCAAGGCCGGCGCGGACGTCAACGCGATTCACGAG
>DATMZL010001272.1:0-2660 GCA_035607075.1 Polyangia bacterium | reverse complement strand
GCCGCCCGCTGTCGCCGGCTGCGATCGCCACCGTCGCGGCCAGCGCCGAGACCCGCGACCTGCTGTTCGACAAGCTGAAGGAGAAAGACCTCGCGGAGCTGATCCCCGCCCGCTACCGGACGCAGGCGGCGCTCGCCGAATCAAACATGGTCGCGTGGCTCGCCTATCCGACCGAGCTCGGGCGGGTTCCCGATCAGATCGAGCTGAAGAAGGTCGTCGCGGTCGACACCGATTCCGACGACGGGATCCTCGACTACTACCTCTTCAGGTTCAAAACGCTGCCGCCGCACTGGGCCGCGAAGAAGGGCTGGATCGCGGGCGTGGCGGGGCCGTTCGTGCGCAAGGATGGTCCAAACACCGACGCCAACGGCGGCACGTTCAGCGAGTTCGAGCGCTGGGACGCGCGCACGCCCGACGAGCATCTGGGCAGCATCCGCGAGCTGCTCGACGACTGGCGCAAGCGCCGCAAGGAGTCGTCCTCCTCCGACGACGAATAGGCGACGAAGATTAGCCGCGCACAATCGCGTGCGCGTGTGCCAGAGTAGCGCCCGATGGAGGTCGAGACCGCGGAGCGCAGCAGAGACACGCAGAAAACCCAACCGTTCTCGCGCGAGGAGCTGGAGCGCGAGCTGAACGCGGCCCAGGTCGACGCGGTGATGCACCCGCCTGGCCCGTTACTGGTCGTCGCCGGCGCCGGCTCGGGCAAGACGCGTGTCATCACGTACCGGCTGGCCCGCCTGGTCGCGACCGGCGCCGATCCGCGCCGCATCATGGCCGTCACCTTCACCAACAAGGCGGCGGGCGAGCTGCGCGAGCGCGTCGACCGCCTGCTCTGGGAGCGGATGGGGATCGGCACGCGCGGGCTGTGGGTCGGCACGTTCCACGCGACAAGCGCGCGCATCCTGCGCCAGTGGGGCGAGACGATCGGCCTGCGCAAGGACTTCGCCATCTACGACGACGACGATCAGAAGCGGCTGCTCGCGCGCGTGCTGATCGATCTGAAGGTCCCCGAGCGGATGTTTCCCGTGCGGCAGGTGCTGTCCGCGATCGATCGCGCCAAGAACCAGGGGATGAGCGGGGCCGACTTCGTCTCGAACGATTACTTCGACGACGTCGTCGGGAAGGCGTACCGCCTCTACGAGGAACGACTGGCCGCCGCCAACGCGACCGACTTCGGCGGCCTCTTGCTGTCGGTGCTGAAGCTCGCGGCCAGCGGCACGCCCGCCGCCGAGGAGATCGCGCAGCGCTTCGACCACGTGCTGGTCGACGAGTTCCAGGACACCAACAGCGTGCAGTACCGGCTGGTGCGCTTGCTGTCGCGCCGGACGGGCAGCATCACGGTCGTCGGTGACGAGGACCAATCGATCTACCGGTGGCGGGGCGCCGACATCCGCAACATCCTCGACTTCGAGGGCGACCATCCGGGCGCGCGCGTCGTCAAGCTGGAGCGCAACTACCGGTCGACGGGCAACATCCTGGCGACCGCCAACGCGATCATCGAGAAGAACAGCGAGCGGCGGCCCAAGCGCCTCTACACCGAGGCGGGCGACGGCGATCCGATCGTGCTGTTCGAGGGCGAGACCGAGCGCGACGAGGCGGAGTTCGTCGCCAGCCACATCGCCGACGCGCTGTCGGCGTCGCTGGCGCCGCGCGACTTCGCGGTCTTCTACCGGACCAACGCGCAGTCGCGCGTGCTGGAAGACGCGCTGCGCGCGCGCAATCTCCCCTACACGGTCGTCGGGGGAACGCGGTTCTTCGACCGCGCCGAGATCAAGGACCTGACCGCGTACATGCGGGCGGTCGCCAACCCGGATGACGGCGTGGCGCTGCAGCGGATCATCAACGTGCCGGCGCGCGGCATCGGCGCGGCGACCGTCGACAAGATCACCGACATCGTCTACGAGCGGAAGATTCCGGCCTGGCAGGCGCTGGAGCTGGTGGCGACCGACGAGGCGCTGCTGGGGTCGGGGCCGCGCAAGAAGGTCGCCGCGTTCGTCGCGTTGATGGCGAAGCTGCGCAGCGAAGGCGCGGGGCTGGGGCCGGCGTCGCTGGCCGAGAAGATCCTGGAGGAGAGCGGCTACCGGGACGCGCTGGCCGGCGAGGCGACGATGGAGGCGGAGGGGCGCATCGAGAACCTGCTGGAGCTGGTCGCGCAGATGCGCGAGTACGAGCGCGAGGCGGAGGAGCCGACGCTGCACGGCTTCCTGGAGCGGATCGCGCTGGTGTCCGACGTCGATGGGTACGACGCCGCCAAGGGGGCGATCTCGCTGATGACGGTGCACACCGCGAAGGGGCTGGAGTTCCCGGTGGTGTTCATCACGGGCCTCGAGGAACGGATCTTTCCGCATGCGCGCAGCGTGGACGACGACTCCGCCGTCGAGGAGGAGCGGCGTCTGTGCTACGTCGCGGTCACGCGCGCGCGGCAGCAGCTTTACCTGTCGCGCGTGCGGCGCCGGCGGCTGTCGGGCCAGGAGCTGCCCGGCGTGGCCAGCCGGTTCCTGCGCGATCTGCCCGCGGGGCGCGTCGAGGCGATCGTCATGGCGCGCCCGCAAGAATACGGCGGCGCGTACGGCGACAGCGAAGGACGCGGGCCGTGGGGCGGGCGCTGGTCGCGCGACGAAGCCGAGGAGCCGCGCTCGCGGATTCCGCCGGCGCGGCGC
>DATMZL010000631.1:0-5811 GCA_035607075.1 Polyangia bacterium | reverse complement strand
GATGAACACGGCGCCCACGCCCTTCGGCCCGTGAAGCTTGTGCGCCGACAGCGTCAGCGCGTCGACGCCCAGCGCGTCCACCGCGATCTCGATCTTCCCGGCCGCCTGAACGGCGTCGGCGTGGAACAGCGCGCCGCCTTCGTGCGCCACGCGGGCGAGCGCCGCGACGTCGTAGACGTTGCCCAGCTCGTGGTTGGCGAGCGCGAGCGTCACCAGGACCGTGTCGGGACGGAGCGCGACGCGAAGCGCGTCCGTGGTGATGCGACCTTCGGCGTCGACGTCGACGTACGTGACGTCGGCACCCTCGGCTACGAGCGCGCCCACGACGGACGGATGCTCGAGACGCGAGGTGATGACGTGCGGACGGCCCCTCTCCCCGCTTCGCGGGGCGAGGGGGACGGACCCGCGAAGCAAACCGCGGATGGCGAGCTCGTTCGCCTCGGTGCCGCCGGACGTGAACACGATCTCCTCGGCGCGCGCACCGACGAGGCGCGCGACGTCGGCGCGTGCGTCCTCGACCGCGGCGCGGGCGGCCCGGCCCTCCGCGTGCGCGCTCGACGGATTGCCGGGCAGCGCACGCAGCGCCGCCGCCATCGCGTCGGCCACCTCGGGCCGCACGGGCGTCGTCGCGTTGTGATCGAGGTAGATACTCACGGGCCGGGAGTATACCTGCAACAATTCACAGGTATCGTTGCAGGGTGGAGCGGCGGTTCACCCCTCAAGAGAAGAAGCAGAATCGCTATGACCGCGACCATGTGATGCGCGGATGGAACACGGGCACCAAGTACCGCAAGAAGCTGCGGCTGAAGAAGGATCTGGCCGAGCGGTCGTTGCGCCGCGGATTGACCGTCGCCACTCACACCATGCTGCGCGACGCGGAGAGCGACGCCCCGAGATCCGCGAAGCCCCGGCGCATCGACGCGGGCCCTTCGTCGAGCGTTCGAGATCTGATTGAACACAGGCTGGGGCGTCGCGCTGCCAGTCACGGCGCCAAGGCCGAAAGACGTGCCCGTAACGCGGACTGGTACGTGGGGGTCGTCGAGTACTGGCTGAAGGAGATTGTGCGCCGTCGAAAGCTCGACGACATCGGACGTCTCCGCGATCTTCGCGCGTTAGTCCGCTCCGAAGTCAATGACCGCGTAACAGACAGCCAGCTGGCAGAGTTCTTCCGCCAACATCCAGCCTGGATGACGAAGCTCCGCGCGTGGCGACAGGAGCTCTGGTCTCGTGAGCCCACGCGCCGCAGCCCGCGCCGGCGACAGCGCAAGGTGCGACCCGTCAGCGATCCTTGACCGGCGGCCGGTTCATCAGGATACGGACCGCCATCCCGCCGACCAGGTGCTTCTCGATCACGCGGTCCAGCTCGTCGACGGTCATCCGGTTGTAGAGCACGCCGCCGTACGGTGCTTCGGCGGCCCCTTCCTCGTGGACCAGGATATTGGGCCCGCGGAGGCAGTGTCCCAGGCAGTACTCGTCGACGAGCTGCACGCGGTCCTCTAACCCGCGCGCCTTGATGGTCTCGGCCAGGCGCTCGGCCAGCGCGCCCGAGCCGCGTTTTTCGCCGCAGGTAGGACCGCGGCAAACGACGACGGTTAACCTCCGCGCGTCGCTCAATCCCGCGTGGCCGTCCTCGTCACGACGCCGGGATCCGTCTCGCCCAGCGCCTTCACCAGGTGCGCGCGCAGCGGCGCCACGGTGTGCGGCTCCTCGGCGACGAACAGCAGCAGCCGGCGCTCCGTCGCGCTCCCGAGCTTGAGCAGCGACTCGGCGACCGCGATCAGCGCCGACGGATCGGCGTCGTGAACCGGGTCGGCGCGGTACATCGTCAGGTAGTCGCGCAGCGCGGGGATGCCCTCCTCGGCGCCCGTCGCCGCGAGAGCGCGCGCGATCTGCGCCGCCGCAGGCGTCGGCGTCTCGGGGAGCCGCAGCTGAGCCACCAGCTCGGGCGTCACCGATCGCCCGCCCGGGCCCAGCGCCGTCACGGCGCGCGCCAGGTATTCGACCGGCGGCGCCGCGCGATCGTCGGCGTAGTCGGCGTGCCGCCGCAGCGCCGCCGCCAGCAGATCCGCCGACTGCGAGTCCTTGCGCGCGGCGAGCGCCTCGCTGGTCTTCTGCACGGCCAGCGGTGTCAGCGCGCGCTCGCCCAGGATCTCGAGCAGCTTGCCCGTCGCCTCGCGCCCCGGCTGCCGCCCGATCTCCTCGATCGCGAACAGCTTCATGTCCGGAAACCGCCGGTCCTGATCGGCGACGATCGCGGCCAGCGTCGCGACCAGATCGGGCGCGGCGCCCGTACCGGTCTCGGATGCGGCCGCCGTCGGCGAAAAACCGTCGGCGTCGAACGTCGCGGCGGTCACCATCTCGCCGGCCAGGTGCGCCTGGTAGCGACGCGCGCCCGTCACGCGATCGACGGCGCCGATGTCGCCTTCGCTGCTCACGAACGCGACGACGCTGCCCGTGTCCGTCGACGCGACGGCGTCCGACGGGTGGCTGTACGCCCAGCGCAGCGCGCCCGACGTGGCGTCGAACCCGAACAGGAAGCGGTAGTCGTGAACGACGACCGTGTCATCGCGGAACCGCGCGCGATCGCCCTCGACCGCCACGCGCCACAGGATGTGGTTGCGATCGATCGCCGAGTACCGCGTCTGCTCGGGACGGTACATGTCGTACCAGTAGAACGGCCGGACGAAGGCAGGCAGCTGCGCCAGCAGGTAGCCGGGCGACTGGCGCGAGCCGCGCGCCGTCGAGGGCGACAGCAAGAAGACGCCGCGCGAGCCGTAGAACATCCCCTCGGGCAGCGCGCGCACGAACGTCGCCGCCTCGGCGGTCGACAGCACCTGCGCCAGCTCGGCGCCGGTCGTGCGGTCGAGCAGGATCACGTACTGCGAGTCGGCGGGGATGCCGACCAGGCCGCCGCGCACGGCGGGGCCGGCGACGTGACCGGTCGGCAGCTCGTGCCGCCACAGCTGCGCCTTCGTCCGCGGATCGAGCGCGACGACGCTCGCCGTGGTCCCGCGCTTCGTCAGGCCCGTCGTCTGGGTGACGACGTAGACGGCGTGCGCATCGACGTCGTAGCCGGCGAGCCGCTCCTTGTCAGCCAGCGCGTGCTGCCAGAGGACGGCGCCGTTGCCGATGTCGCGCGCGACGAGCACGTCTCCGCCTGCGGGCGCCGACGGGGCGCCGTGGACGATGACGTCGCCGCCGACGGCGATCTTGGTCGTCACGGCGCCGGGCTGCGTCCACACAAGGCGCGACGCCGCGAGATCGTACGCCGCGACGCGCGGGCCGGCCGCGCCGCCCAGGACCAGGAAGACGAGGCTGCGCGGCGATGGCGCCGGCGGTTGCGATCGCGCGAGCGCCGCCGCGACCTCGCCCGCGTTGCCGGCGCGCTTGTACGGGCTCGTCGCGCAGGCCGAGAGCGCGGCGGCCGCCGCCGCGACCACGACGATGCCCGCACGCGCGCGTGTCGTCTTCGTGTTCATTGCGCCGCGCCTCGCTGATCGAGCAGCTTCTGCGCCTCGCGCTTCGACGGGCGATCTTCCTTCGCCGGCACGGAGGCGACGTATTCGACGAGCGCCGTCGCCGCGCCGGCGCCGCTCAGCTTCGCGATCGTGCGCACGACGTCCAACCGCAAGCGGTCCGGAACGTCGCCCCGCTGCGCGTATTCACCCAGCGTCGTCGCGAGCACGCCGTCGTCGACGGTGCCGGCCAGCTCGGCGATCTGCGGGATCAGGTCGGGCGTCGCGAGCGCGGCGAGCGGGCTCGCGGCGCCGGCGTCGCTGCGCTTGATGAGCGCCAGCAGCCGCGGCGTCGCGGCGCGCTCGTGGCGCGCCGCCAGCGCGTCGCCGGCCGCCGCCCGCACGCCGGGAGCGACGTCGCCAAGCCGCGCCAGCAGCGTCGGCACGGCGCGCCCGTCCTTGATCGTCCCCAGCGCCTTGACCGCGCGCTGCCGGATCTCGGGTGCGTGGTGCCCGCTGTAAAGGTCGAGCACCTCGAACGCGCGCGGCGCCGTCAACGCGCCCTCGGCGCCGAGCTTCCCGAGCGCGTCCAGGGCCGCCTCGGCGCGCGCCGGAGCGGCACCGATCGCCAGCAACTCGGCCAGCGGCTCGGCGGCGTTTCCGGCGCCGGAGCCCCCCAGCGACGCCGCCGTCGCGATCGCCGCGGCGTCGTCCTCGCCCGCCAGCGCGGCGCGCGCCGCCTCCAGCCGAGCGGCCGGCAGCGACTTCTTGTCGACGACCGGCTTCGCCTTCGCGGCCTTCGCGTCTGCCGCGGCCTTCGCGTCTGTCGCGGCTTTCTTGTCGGCCGCGTTCGCTCTTGCGGTCGCGCCCAGCAGCAGGCCGAGCACGACGGCTATCCCGACGCGATTCACGAACACGACATGCGCGCGCTCAACGCGCTCCCGCCGCGATCACTTGGCCTTGGCCTCGGCGTCACTGAACTCGACCTTGCCGCTGTGCTGCTCGCCCTTGCCGAGCAGCCAGAACGTCGTCGACGCGATCACGCGCCCGCGCGTCTCGATCGTCATCATGTAGTGCTTGCGAATGTCGAACTCGGGCTTCGCCAGCTCGATGCTGGATCCGAAGATGCGCGATCCCTTCTCGCGCGTGTACTGCGGATCGCCGGCGACGTACTTCTTGTCGCCGCCCGTGATGTCGAAGAACTTCACCTGGATCTCGCTGTCGTTCAGCGGCGTCGCGAAGAAGGCGATGTACTCGATGTTCCACTTGCCGGTGTCGCCCTTCTCTTCGGTCGGCCAGATCTTATCGGTCTTGTTCTTCTGCAGCGCCGCCGTGAACGCGCCCTGGGACGAGAAGCGCAGCGGCATCCGGTTCTTGGTGATGATGATCTTTCCTTTGAACACATCTTCGGGCGCGGCGGCCGAAGCGGAGCGCACCGATGCCAACACCAAGAAAGCCAGAACCAGACCGAGTCGCTTGTGCATGAGTACTCCTTTAGCGCGTCAGCGAAGCGCCCCATCTTAGGCCAGTTCCGGGGGTGCCGCGCAAGTAGTTCCCGACGGTTCCACGCGCCTTTGGCCGCGCCGGGCGCGGCGCGCTAAACCACACCGCCATGGCCGCCTACGACCTCGCCCAGGTGAACATCATGCGCCTGCGCGCGCCGCTGGACTCGCCCGAGCTGGCCCCGTTCGTGGCCGCCCTCGATCCCGTGAACGCGCTCGCCGAGCAGGCGCCCGGTTTCGTCTGGCGCCTGAAGGCCGCGGACGGGAATTCTACCTCGCTCCGGATATTCGAGGACGACTCGCTGATCGTGAACATGTCGACCTGGCGATCGCTGGAGGCCTTGACCGACTACGCCTATCGCAGCGCGCACGTGGACATCATGCGGCGTCGGCGCGAGTTCGCGGTCCCGATCGCCGAGGCGTACATCGCGCTCTGGTGGGTTCCCCGCGGCCACCAGCCCACGATCGCAGAAGCCGAAGCGCGCCTGCGCCATCTGCGCGCCCACGGTCCGACCGCGCACGCGTTCGGCGTGCGAACGCCCTTCCCCGCGCCCAACGCCACCGCCGCGCCGAAAGTCCGCGACGACGACGCCTGCTGGGGTTAGTCGCTCAGCTGGGTCCGGGCGCGCGCCACTTCAAGCTGCCGAGCACGCCGTCGCACGCGGTCTGCGCGTCGTGAGCCTTCTCGGACGTGCAGACGATGACCGTGAACAGCTTGCCCGGACGCTCGGCCACCCAGATCGTGCTGGAGCCGGCCCCGGCGATCCCGGTTCGTCCCGACGCCTGCACGCCGTCGAACCACTGCGCGAACGGCTCGCCCGACGGCGCGAGCCCGATCTTCGCGTACTCGTCGA
>DATMZL010000734.1:0-3836 GCA_035607075.1 Polyangia bacterium | reverse complement strand
TCCCCGACGGCCGCGTGCTCGCCCTCGTCGGGCAGTCGGCGGCGGATCCCCGGCTGGGCCCGTCGGAGCTGGCGCTGCGGCCCTGGGCGCCTGCCGCGTCGGTGTTCAAGGTGATCTCCGCGGCCGCGCTTGTCGAGAACGGCGTCATGGGCAGCACCCGCACCTGCTACCACGGCGGCGTCTCGTCGATCGTCGCCGACAACCTCGTCGATCTGCCGTCGATCGATCGCCGCTGCGACACGCTGGCGTTCGGCCTCGGCAAATCGCAGAACGCGATCATCGCCAAGCTGGCGACCCGCCACCTGACCGCCGGCGACCTCGCCCGCGTCGGCCACAGCTTCGGCTTCGAGGAGGCGATCCCGTTCGAGCTGCCGATCGAGCCGTCGCACCTGGACGTGCCGGGCGACGATCTCGAGTTCGCGCGCACCGCGGCCGGCTTCTGGCATTCGACGCTGTCGCCGATGCACGGCGCGCTGCTCGCCGCCGCCATCGCGAACCGCGGCGACATGCCCGCGCCCTTGCTCGTCGACCGGGCGGTGGATCGCGACGGCCGGCCGCTCGCGTCGGCGCTGGCGTCCCCGCGCCATGTCGTCGGCGCCGCGGCCGCCCGCGAGGTCGGCCGCATGATGGAGCTGACCACGCGCATCGGCACCGCCAAGGGGACCTTCCGCAACAAGCGCGGGCAGCGCCTGTTGCCCGTCGAGGTCGCGGGCAAGACCGGCACGCTGTCGGCCGAGACCGATCACGGATACGTGGGCTACAGCTGGTTCGTCGGCTACGCGCCGGCGGATCACCCGGCGATCGCGTTCGCTGTCGTCCTGGGCAACAACCCCAACTGGCGCATCAAGGCGACCTACGTCGGCCGCCACATCGTCAGCGAGTACGTCGCGACGAAGCCCGCGGCGCCCCGTCTGCTGGCGTCAAAGTAACCGGTTTCGGTTTAGCGACGGTCTTGTGGCAGGTCCCCGTCGGCGTATAGACTGTCGGGCGCCTCGCAAGGTGTGAGAAGTCCGCAGCATGCAGCTTTACCAATGGCTCTCGAGCGTCGCGGATGATCGCGGCAGCGCCAAGGCGCTGGTTTACCGCGACACGTACCTTTCGTGGCGCGGGCTGCTCCATCGCGTCGATCGGCGCGCGCAGGAGCTGCACGCCATGGGCGTCGGCCCGGGCGCCTGGGTCGGGCTCATGCTCGGCAACGTCCCCGACTTCGTCATCCTGACGCTGGCGGTCTCGAAGGTCGAAGGCGTCGTTGTCCCGCTGGACCCGACGACTGGCAACCGCGAGCTCGAGATGATCCTCGAGGCCGCGCCGCTGCGCGCGCTGGTCACCCGCCCGCGCGGCGGCGAGGGCGGCCAGGCCGCCGCCGGCCTGCCCTACTACGCGGCGCCCCCGGTCGCGCGCCCGCCCGCGGGCCCACCGTCGAAGTTTTCGCCTGAGATCCGGCGCCGCCTGCAAGGGACGCTGCTGTCGTGCAACCTGTACAAGCGGGCGCCGCTGGCGAACCTCGAGGTCCATGTCGAAGAAGGGCGCGACGCGCCCGCGGTCGTGCAGTTCACGGCGTCGGTGGGCGGCGACCCGAAGGGCGTGGTCAAAACGGCCGCGAACCTGGCGGCGGCCGCGCAGGCGATCGGCAAGACGCTGGGCGTGAGCCACGACGACCGCGTGCTGTGTACGATGCCGCTGCACACGAGCTACGGCTTCGACTTCGGCCTGCTGGTCGCGCTGGCGAACGGAACCACGCTGTTCCTCGAAGACGAGGTGTCGCCGAAGCGCATCGCCAAGCTGCTGCGTGAGCAGAACGTCGACTTCTTCGCCGGCAACCCGGCGCTCTACGGATCGCTGGTCCGCGTGCCCACGATCAAGCCGCTCAAGATCGGCGGCGCGCGCTACCTGAGCTCGGGGTCGGCGCTGCCGCCGAACATCGCCGAGAGCTTCCACGAGCGGTTCGGCGTGCGGCTGCTCTCCTGCTACCACGGCACGCAGGCCGGACCGCTGGCGATAGACCGCGCGGGCAAGGATCCGGGGACCGTCGGCAAGGCGTTCGAGGGCGTCGAGGTGCGCGTCGCCAGCGCCAAGGGTGAGCGGCTTCCGGCCGGCGAGGTTGGGCCGATCTGGGCGAAGTCGAAGGGCCTGTCGATGCTGACCGTGCCCAAGATTCACCTGCCCAAGCGCGACGACGGCGTTCCCATCGGCAGCGTCGGGACCGACGGCTGGTACCGCACCGGCGATCTCGGCCAGGTCGACAAGAACGGCCGCCTCACGATCACCGGCCGCGAGGACGACCTGGTGAAGGTCGACGGCAAGCGCGTCGCGCTGGGCGAGGTCGAAGGCTGCCTGGAGTCGTTCCCCAAGATCAAGGCGGCGCAGGCGCGCGTGATCACCGACGACCTCGGCGGCCCGATGGTCGTCGCGCGCGTCGTCCGCGCCAGCATGTGCCGCGCCGAGGACATCATCGACCACTGCGCGCGCAACCTGGCGCCCTACAAAGTCCCGCGCCAGATCGAGTTCTGCGAGTCTTTTTAGCCGGGTTTGCCGAGGAACGCTTTGGCCAACTTGCCGAGCACTTGGGACAACGGGACGCCGAGCAGCGCGACCGGAAGCATCGGTACCACAGCGGATGCGACGACCGTGAGCACGGCGCGCGGGCCGAACGGCAGGATCCGCATCCTGTCGACGACGCTGTAGCCGTTCGCGAGATCGGCGAGCGACTGGATGTCGGCGCTGCCGAGCACGTCGCTGCGATCGGGGCGATCGATCCAGCGAGCCTGGAACAGCCGCGTGTAGTCGGTGGCCAGACTGCCGTACTGAAAGCGGCCCTCGATCCGGCAGCGCCACAGACGGTCGGACACCGCGAACAGCGGCCCGAGCGTCACGATCAACGCGGCGGCGATGAACACCATCGCTTCGGATTTCAGATCGGTCACCTTCAGGCCGGCGTGGAGGACCTGGTCCGCCCACACGCCCGCCTGCGTCGTGGACAGCGCCGCGACGACGAAGGTGAACCCGAGGGACGGCCAGCTCAAGAACTCGAGCCCGCCCGCCAGGTCGGGGTGCGTGGCTGTCGGCTGAAGCCGCAGGCGCGACAACCGCCACAACATCAGCACCCAGATCGCCCACCGCCACAACGCGCGGTAGACCAGAAATTGAAACACCGGGAGCGCCACCAGCGCGTACCACCAGCGTGCCGCGACCAGAGACGGCTCCATCGTCAGGCGCTGCGCCACGAACGGCATTCCGCCCGGGTTCCACACCACGAACTGGCTGGCCACCAACGCCACGGCCAGCAGCGCGACCTCGGGCAGTACCGCGTCCCGGCGCCTCGTCGCGGTTCCGACGATGCGGTCGACCTGTTCCTGTTGCCCCTCGGCCCAGTGGTCGGATACGAACCGTTCGACCGCGAACCGCGTGCGCGCGTGCAGCGAGTACTCGGACCGGAGCAGCAGGGGAATGGCGACCAAGAGGCGCGTATGAGCGCTCCAGTCGATCGCGAACGACCGGCCTGTCAGCAGGCGCGCCGACAATGTCGCCACCAGCAGCGGGCCCCAGGTCACCGCCACCAGAACGATGGCCGCACGCAGGTAGTCGATGTGCCCGTCGGGCCGCGTCCAGCCGAGCCGGCGCATCAGCGCGCACAGCGGACCGCCGTCGACCAATGAAAAACCCGACGCCCCGGGCATTGAAACGAATATGGGGCCGAGGGCGCGCTTCACCGCGCGGGGCGGGCGCCTTCAGCGATCGCCTTACATCGGGTCGGCGGCGCGTGTGCACCGTCTGGCGCGACGGGCTGCGACGAACGAGGCGAGCAGCAACCAGGTCCAGCCCTGTCCGCGTTGATC
>DATMZL010000998.1:0-2110 GCA_035607075.1 Polyangia bacterium | reverse complement strand
GTCAGCTCCAGTTTCGCGGACGGGAAGCTCTGCCCGCATCGCTCGCAGGTCTGCGCGCCAGGGTTTGCCATCGTGTTCGACCCTATCAGACGAGCGGCGTTCGTTGTGGTCGCGCGATGCTCACCCTTCGGACGTCGTCGTCTCCGCGTCGGGCTCGGCGCCCGCCACCGGCAGGCGCACCGCATGAAGGCGCCGGATCCGGCGGTCGCGGACGGCCAGGACCGTGAAGCGGAAGCCGCCCGCCGAGATCACGTCGCCCGGCACCGGCGACTGCGGCAGCTGCGTGATGATGAAGCCGCCCAGCGTCTCGACCTCCGGCGGCACCGCCGGGAACGCGACGCCGACGTCGCGCGCCGCGACGTCGAGGGTCAACCGCCCGTCGACGTCGAAGCTGCCGTCCGCGTTGCGCACGATGGGCGGGATCTCCTCGGCGTCCTGCTCGTCCTGGATCTCGCCGACGACCTCTTCCAGCAGATCCTCGAGCGTGACGATCCCCGCGAACGTGTGGCCCGGGCCCAGGATGATCGCCATGTGCACGCGCCGGCGCTGGAACTCGCGGCGCAGCCATTCGAGGCGCGTGTCGTCCGACGCGTAGATCGGTTCACGCACCAGCTCGCGCATGAACGCGGGCCGCTTGCCCGACGCCAGCGCGCTGACGATGTCCTTGAGGTGGATGTAACCGACGACGCGATCGGTGCCCGGCTCGACGAGCGGGTAGCGCGTGTACTGGTTCGCCAGCGCGATGCGCAGATTGTCGTCGAACGGGACGCCTGCAGTCAGCGTCACAACGTCGCGGCGCAACGTCATCACGTGGCGCGCGACGCGGTGGGTGTAGTCGAACACGCGATCGATCAGGCGGCGCGCGCCCGCATCCAGCTGCACGTGCTGGATGACCAGGCGCAGCTCATCGGGCGAGTGCAGCATCTCTGCCTCGGACGGCGGCGGCAGACGCAGGACCCGCAGCACCAACCCGGCCGCGGCCTTCAGCACCCAGGTCGCCGGAAACGATACCAGGTAGAAAGCGCGGAACGGCACCGCCGCCCACATCGCGATCGATTCGGTTCGCTGGATCGCCAGCGCTTTGGGCGCCAGCTCGCCGAGCACCGTGTGGAGGAAGGTGATGACGGTCAGCGACGCCGCGACCGCGAGCGTGTGGATGGTCCGTTCGGACACCGCCGTCCCCTCGAGCCAGGGCCGGATCAGCGCCGCGAACGCGGGCTCGCCCAGCCAGCCCAGCGTCAGCGACGCCAGCGTGATCCCGAGCTGGCTCGCCGACAGGTACGCGGGCAGCTGGGCCGTGATGCCGAGCAACAGGCGGGCGCGGACGCGCCCCTCGCGGGCCAGCTGCTGGAGCCGGGTGGGGCGGATCTTGACGAACGCGAACTCGGCGGCGACGAAGAACGCATTGGCCAGGACCATCACGCCGGTGAGGAGCAGTGCGACGGACGGGTGCATGGTCGGGGAGGATCGCATGTCATCCCGGGACCCTCAAAGGTTCGCCGCGCGTTCCCCCCGCAACGGTCCAGGATTGCTGGTAATGTCCCGGAATCATGCCTGGTTGTAAGTCGACCTTGTCTCGGGAACCCGCGACGGGTTCCCGAACCCTCCCGCGCTGGTACGCGGCGAGCAAAGCTCGCCGGCTCCCCACGCGATCCTTGCTCCGGCGTCGTTTGACGACGGCCGGCGTCTTCACAGTTCTTCTCTTACCGCTGCTGCTCGTGCGACCCGCCGCCGCGCAGATGTCGTCGGCGGAGTGCGGGACCGAGAACCTCCTCGCCGGGCGGATGCCGATCGCCACGCAGGACGCACGCGGCGACTCGCGCCTGGTCACCGACGGCAAGATCGCGACCGAGGGCGCGCAGTGGGACACGCCCACCGTCGTCGAGTTCCTCGAGACGGCGGCCGGCTCGCTGACCTACGACCTGGGCGTCGTGCGTTCGGTGTCGGCGTTCCTGCTGCAGGCCGACGCGAACGACAGCTACAAGGTGTACGGCGCGACCGAGAACACGCCGTCGTCGTTCAGGCTGCGGACCGCGATCGGCTCGATGCGCACCGGGCGCATGCGCAACCCGTGCCCCTGGCTGACGACGTTGTCGATCTCGGTCAGCAG
>DATMZL010000638.1:0-3581 GCA_035607075.1 Polyangia bacterium | reverse complement strand
CGCTTGCTGTCGCGATCGGCGGAACGTTCACCTACGCCTCTCCGAGCGGCGCGATCGCCCCGACGGCGACGCCGACGAACGGCGGCTGGCACATCACGCTGACCGCGCCGGGCATGGATGCGGTGTCGCAGTACGTCGGCGTCGGCATCTACTTCAACGGCGACAGCACGGGCGCCGAGTGCATCGACGCCACGCCGTACACGGGCATCAAGTTCGACATCAGCGGCACCGTCGGCGGGACGATGTGCTCGATGCAGTACTCGACCAACGACAGCGCGCACCAGGACTCGACGACGGCGAACGCCGACAAGAAGGCGGGCGGACCGGCGAACGCCTACGCGCCGCAGGCGCCGGTCACCGTCACCACGGCCGTCCAGACCATCACGATGCCGTTCGTGGGCACGGGCGCTCCGTCGGGCGGCAGCCCGATGACGGCCATCAGCAAGGACAAGCTGACCGGCATTCAGTGGCAGTTCACGGTCGGGCCGGGCACGACCAGCATGTGCGCTGTCGACATCGTCATCGACAACGTCACGTTCTACTAGGCCGACCGCAGCCGTAACGAATGAACCGAAAGGCCCGGCCGACCAACGTCGGCTGGGCCTTTTGCTTTTTGACGCGGTCGTGGCTTGACGTCGCCATCAATCCCGTGAAAATACCGGGCTTTTCGCCCCCGAGGTGTCACCATCGGAGGTCGGGGGCATCCATAGGAGCACCATGAATTCCGGCACGTACCTGAAGCAAGTGAAGGGGCAGATTCGCGAGACGGATGTCGAGGCCGTTCGCAAGGTGGTCGAGGCGCAGAAGGGCAAGTCGGGCGACGGCAACGGCGCCGGCCCGGTTCTGATCGATGTCCGCGAGAAGGACGAGTGGTCAGAGGGATACATCCCCGGCGCGCGCTGGATCTCGCGCGGGTTTCTCGAATCGCGGATCGAGGACCAGGTCCCGGAACGATCGTCGGAGGTGGTGCTTTACTGTGCGGGCGGAACGCGGTCCGCGTACGCGGCGAAGACGCTGGCCGAGCTCGGATACACGAACGTCAAGTCGATGGCGGGCGGGTTCTCGGCGTGGAAGCGCGCCGGGCTGAAGTTCGACCGTCCGTTCGTGATGACGCCGGAGCAGAGCCTGCGCTACGCGCGCCACACGATGCTGCCGGAAGTCGGCGAGGTCGGGCAGGCGAAGCTGCTGCAGTCGAAGGTGCTGTGCCTCGGCGCGGGCGGCCTGGGATCGCCGACCGGTCTCTACCTGGCGGCGGCCGGCGTGGGCACGGTCGGGTTCGTCGACGACGACACCGTCGACGCGTCGAACCTGCAGCGGCAGATCCTGCACGCCACCGATCGGGTCGGCATGCCGAAGGTCGAGTCGGCGAAGGCGGCGATCGCCAAGCTGAACCCGGACGTGAAGGTGATCGGGCATCAGCTGCGCCTCGATTCGGCGAACGTGCTCGACGTCATCAAGGACTACGACGTGATCGTCGACGGTGCGGACAACTTCCCGACCCGTTACCTGATCAACGACGCCGCGCTGAAGCTCCGCAAGCCGCTGATCGACGGCAGCATCTACCGCTTCGAGGGGACGGTGACGACGTTCCTGCCGTTCGAAGGTCCTTGCTACCGTTGCTTCTATCCGTCGCCGCCGCCGCCCGACATGGCGCCGTCCTGCCAGGAGGCGGGCGTGCTCGGCGTGCTGTGCGGCGTGATCGGCGCGCTCGAAGCGACCGAGGCGATCAAGGTGTTGCTGGGCAAGGGCAAGCCGCTGGCGGGGCGCGAGCTGCACTTCGACGCGCTGGCGATGAAGTTCCGCGAGTTCAAGCGCCCGCGCGATCCGATGTGCCCGGTGTGCGGCGAGGGCAAGACGCCCGAGCAGATCGAGCTCATCGATTACCACCAGTTCTGCCAAGTCAGGAATTAAGAAGCTGTCCCCCACAAAATTTGCCTTCGCGAACGGCGCCGGAAGCGCGCCGCGCGACGAGGCGCGAGACTTCGCGCTCGGTGTAGACGGCTTCCGCTACGGTGATCTGTACGAGCCCGACCGGCTGGCGGCGCTGGACGCGCAGTTCCGCGCCCAGCTGGCCGCAGGGAACGCGGCGCTGGCGGCGCGCTTCACGGCGTACCGCGACGGCGCGACGCTGACGCCGCCCGACGAGTCGGCGCTGCTGATCGAGGTGGCGCGGCCGCTGGGCGCGTTCGTCGCGCGCCTGTTCGGCGTCGAGCCGGCGCGCCAGGCGCAGATCGACACCGCCGCGCGCGAGGCGGCGATCTTCCGCATGAAGCACTTCGTCGTGCGGCGCGCGAGCAAGAAGTACCCGGAAGAGAAAGTGCCCGCCGATGATCCGGCGGCGCTTCGCGACAGCATTCGCAAGCTGGCGGCCGAATCGTTCCCCGAGCTGGTGACGGCCGGCGATGACGAGCTGACGTTCGCGACCGTCCTCGACGCGCTGATCGCGCGCGAGAAGGCCAACCCGGCAGCCGCGGCCGACATCGACGTGTTCGAGCGCTGGGCGTCGGTTCATCGCTTCGTTCCGGCGGCGCATGCCGGGGTCAAGGGCTGGGTCGCGTTCCACTTCCCGCACTTCGTCGATCACGAGGACCTGGTGCCGCTGCGGCGGCCCGACGCGAAGCTGCAGGGGATCACCGAGGGGCCGCCCGAGCACCGGCGGCGGCGCGACGGGTTTGGGCTTACGGACCCGCGAATGTCTCGGCGCGAGGTCGCGAGCGAGGCGGACTATTGTTTGTACTGCCACGAGCGCGAGAAGGATTCGTGCTCGACAGGCATGCACGACAAGTCGGGGGCGGTGAAGCGCAACCCGCTGGGCGTGAAGATCAACGGCTGCCCGCTGGACGAGAAGATCGGCGAGATGCACGTCCTGCGCAAGGACGGCGACTCGATCGCGGCGCTGGCGATGATCGTCGTCGACAACCCGATGCTGCCCGGCACCGGACACCGCATCTGCAACGACTGCATGAAGGGGTGCGTGTTCCAGAAGCAGGAGCCCGTCAACATCCCGCAAGCGGAGACGGGCGTGCTGACCGACGTGCTCGGGATGCGCTGGGGCTTCGAGATCTATTCGCTGCTCACGCGCTGGAACCCGCTGAACCGGGCGCGGCCCGTCGCGCGGCCATACATCGGCAAGAACGTGCTGGTCGTCGGGCTGGGGCCGGCCGGGTTCACGCTGGCGCACCACCTGGTCAACGCCGGTTTCGGCGTCGTCGGCATCGACGGCCTGAAGGTCGAGCCGCTGCCCGCGGACGTCGTCGGCGCCGACAAGTGGCCGCCGCGCGCGATCGAGAGCTGGAAAGAGCTGAGCACGCCGCTCGACGAGCGGCGCCTCGCCGGTTTTGGCGGCGTCGCCGAGTACGGCATCACCGTGCGCTGGGACAAGAACTACCTGAAGATGGTGCGCCTGCTGCTCGAGCGTCGCGGCCAGTTCTCGATGTTCGGCGGCGTGCGTTTCGGCGGCACGGTGACGGTCGAGAACGCGCTGGCCATGGGCTTCGACCACGTGGCCTTGTGCGCCGGCGCCGGCAAGCCGACGGTGCTCGACCTTCCCAACGGGCTGGCACGTGGCGTACGCGCGGCGT
>DATMZL010001237.1:0-7888 GCA_035607075.1 Polyangia bacterium | reverse complement strand
GGCACCAGCACCAGGTTGCGCAGGTCGACGGCCAGCGCGTGGTAGCGGGTCGGCTCGTCGTGGGTCGGCGACAGCGGGTAGGTGATGCTTTCGCGGTAGGGCATGTACGTCGCGAACGCGATCGTGAAGCGATCCCCGCCGAAGTCGGTGCTGAGCGCGAAGTACGTGTGCGGTCCGAACAGCGACGGACCGCTGAAGTCGAGCGCCCGCGCCGACCCGGTCGCCATCGACCCGCCGGGCGCGCCGCTCATGGGGTCGATCGGCGCCCGGTTGACGTCGATGGTCGACCGGCGCCCGGATACCGCCGCCATCAGCTGGAAGCCGCGGACCAGCCCCAGCGCCGCCGGGTTCCAGTAGACAGCGCCCAGGTTGGCCGAGGTCGGGCCGTCGAACGACAGCCCGCCGACGAATGGCTCGTCCAGCGGCGCGGCCGTCGCGGTGCCGGCGGCGGCCGCCAGCACCGCGAAACCCGCTATTGCGGCGAGCGCGGCAGTGGAAAGAGGTGCCCGATGACGCCGGAGGCGCGCGCGGCGCTCGCTGAAATCCATGCGGTGACGCGACGTTATCCGAAGCCTCCCGGGCCGGCAAACAATGCCCGAAGTCTTGACGCTCCGATCCTTGCATGTAACATCGACGCACATGCGCGTACCGGCGGTTGGCGCCATACGGCTCGCGGCCGTCTGTGTTGTTCTCGCGGGCGGTTGCAACAAGCCCACGTCCGACAGCATCCAGCTGTGGAAAACCACGGAGAAGGGGCCGGAGCGGCTGCACGACGCGCTCGCGGACCATTCGGTGCCACCCAACCTGCGGGCCGAAGCGGCGATCGCGCTGATCGACATCGGACACGCGGAAGAGGTCGACACCTTGCTCGCCGGCTTGCCGGCGGACGACCGCGCTGAGATCGCGAAGACGCTCGCGCCCGGTTACGAGACCGCGATGACGGCGGCCCAGGGCGCCGGCAATTTCGAGAAGGCGCTCGCCTATCGCGATGCGCTGTTTTCGCTGCGCCAGTCGCTGCCGGCGCAGCGCGAAGATCAGAAGCGCATCGACGCTGTCCTGCTGGCGACGCTGGAGGCTGACTTCAAGGCCGGCAAGCTGCGGCAGGGCCGGCATTCGCTGGACAAGATGCTGACCGCGATCGGGCCCGATTCCAGCGCGATGCTGGTGCGCGTGCTGGGAATAGACGTTCCTTACACCCAGGCGGCGGAGGTCCTGGCGAAAATCGGCGATGAGCCGACCCGCGACAAGGGCGCGGCGGCACTGATCGCACGTATGCCCAAGCTCAAAACGACGGACAAGCGGCCCGACTTGGTCTACAAGGCGTTGGGAGGCCTGGGGGGGCCGACCGCTGTGAAATTCCTGCAGGAGAAGATCACCTCCAATGACAAGGAGGAGGCGCTGATGGCCACGCGCGCGCTCGGGGAGCGCCGCGACCCGAACGTGCTGGCGTTCGCGCTCAAGATCGCCGCGGATCCCAAGGCCGACAAGACGCTGCGCGACGAGATGTTCGGCGTCGTCGAGGGGATCGGCGGGCTCGATTCCGAGAAGGGCCTGGTCGCGATCATCTCGTCGGACAAGGACGAGATCGTGCGCTACCGCGCCTTCGAATCGATCTTGGCGGCGCGCAAGGCGGACGGCATCCAGCCGGGGCTGGAGGCGTTTCCCGCCAGCGCGACCTACAAGAAGGTCGACGTCGACGATCTGCTGGTCAAGCTGATCGAGAAGCAGGGGCAGACGGCCCGCCCGGCGCTGGTCAAGACGCTGGCGTCGCGCGCGCCGCTCGCGCGCATGACCGCGGCGATGGCGCTGGAGCAGATGGGGCGGGCGCCCGACGCGCCGGCGCTGGAGCAGGTCGCGGGCGACACCACGCCGGTCAAAGGCTTTCCGTCGGGGGAGACGGTGGGCGAGCAGGCGGCCAAGGCGGCCGAGATCGTGAAGAAGAGGCCCTGATGGCGCTGTTTGGACGCAAGAGTATGCGCCAGTTCGCTTGCAACGACGCGCTGTGGGCGACGTTCGAGCGCATGGCTGGTGATCAGGAGAAGAACGTCGACGAGCTGCTCAACGACGCGCTGGAGTCGTACGCGCAGCTCGCCGGTTATCAGACCGGCATCGACGCCGAGTCCGAGCCGCGGGCGGAAGCGGAAGACTTCGAGGGGCCGTCGACCCCACAGCCGGCGCAGACCGCGCACGGCCGCCACCACAACCAGCAGGCATCACACACTGGGCACGCGGGGCATGCGGCGCCGCCCCCGCCGCCGCTGCCGGCGGCGACGCGTTTCGGGCGGCCGATCCCGGCGCCGAAGGGCGGGCTTGGCGGCATGTTCCAGGCGGGCGCGCAGACGCCGCCGCCGCCCTCGGCGTCGTACGCGAGCTACTCCGACGGCGCGCCCGGCGTGCCGGCGCCGCCGCTGTACCTGGTGTTCGACAACCAGAAGTACCGCATCGACAAGGACCAGTTCATCATCGGCCGCGGCGCGAAGTCATCCGACCTGCCGATCAAGGACGGCAACATCTCGCGCAAGCACGCGGCGGTGATCCGGCGAAACGGGACCTACTTCATCAAGGACCTCGGTTCGACCAACGGCATCGACTACAAAGGCATGCGCATCGACAACAAGCGCATCGACGAAGGCGACGTGTTCCACCTCTGTGACTACGAGCTGCGATTCACGTACAAGCGCTGAGGATGAACCGGCGACGCCCGGTCGCCAGCTGACGGGAACCGCGCCTGGGGTTCCCGAGTCAATAGATGCGCCGTTAACGTCGTTCCGCGGCGCCGGGCCGGTCACCGCCGCGCGACTGGCAGAGCGCGGGATCGAGACGGCGCGCGATCTGCTGATGCGGTTGCCGCGCGGCTACGACGATCTCGGGCGCGTGACGCCGATCGACGCGCTGGCGGGCGTCGCGGACGGGAGCGTGGTGCTGGTGCGCGGGACGGTGCGGCGCGTGCACATCTTCCCGCGCCGCTTGCTGGACGTGTTTGTCGAGGAGGGCGGGGCGAGCGTCCGCGCCCGCTGGTTCCGCGCGCACGCGTCGATGGCGAAGGCGTTCGTGAAGGGCGCGGCGGTCGCGCTCGCCGGTCCAGTGCGCACCGCGACCGACGGCACGCGCGAGATGGTGCACCCGAGCAACGTCACCGCGGCGCTGGCGGCATCGGCGGCCCCGGGGCTGGGGCTGCGGCCGCGCTACGGCGTCTTCGAGGGAGTCAAGGGCCGTACGCTGGAGACGCTGCGCGCGTCGGCGCTGGCGGCGCTCGTGCCGGGGTCGGCGGAGCTGTTGCCGGCGGAGGCGCGCGCGCGCCTGGATCTGCCGACGCTGGCCGAGTCGTTTCGCAGGCTGCACGCGCCGCGCGATGCGGGCGATGTCGCCGGCGGCGTCATCGATCAGGCGCGCCGGCGTTTGGCGCTGGAGACGCTGTTCGTCACGCAGGTCGCGTTCCTGCAACGGCGGGCCGGCGCGGGCGGGGCGGCGCTTGCGATCGCGCCCGCCGTGACAGAGGGCGCTCGTGCGCAGGCGCGTGAGGAGCCGGCGAGCTTTGCTCGCCGCGTATCATCGCGGGAGGGTATGGGAACCCTCCCAGGGTTCCCATCTCAACTGGAGGCGGCGCTCGGTTTCGCGCTGACGGGATCGCAGCGACGCGCGCTCGAGGAGGTCGCCGCCGATCTCCGCGGTCCGACGCCGATGCAGCGGCTGCTGGTCGGTGACGTCGGCAGCGGCAAGACGGCGGTGGCGCTGGGCGCAGCGGCGCTTGTCGCGGCGGCGGGCGGGCAGACGCTGATGATGGTGCCGACCGAGGTGCTCGCCGAGCAGCAAGCGCGCGCGCTGCAGCCGGCCGCGGAACGGCTCGGCCTGCGGCTCGCGGCGCTGACTGGCAGCACGACGGGAACGGCGCGGGCGGCGCTGCTGCGGCGCGCGGCCGCCGGCGAGATCCCGCTGCTGGTCGGGACGCAGGCGCTCCTCGACGCGGCCGATCGGCTGCCGCGCCTCGGGCTGGCGATCGTCGACGAGCAGCACCGCTTCGGCGTCAGCGTGCGCGCGGCGCTCACGCGCGGCAGCCGCGGCGGTGTGCCGCACCTGCTGTCGATGTCGGCGACGCCGATCCCGCGCAGCCTCGCGCTCGCGCTGCATGGCGATCTCGATGCGTCGTTCCTGACCGAACGCCCGCTGCAGCGGCCCGCGCCGGCCGCGGTGGTGTGCGCCGGCGCGGCGGAGCGGCGGGCGGCGTACGGGCGCCTGCGCGAAGCGATCGCGGAGGGGCGGCAGGCGTTCGTCGTCTGTCCCGTGCGCGAAGTCGCCCGGCGCAGCGACGCGGTCACGGCGGTCGCGCAGCACGCCCGCCTGCTGCGCGAGCTGCGGCCCGCGCGCGTCGGGCTGCTGCACGGGGCGCTGGCCGCCGACGCGAAGGAGCAGACGCTGCGCGCGTTCGCGGCGGGCGCGCTGGACGTCCTGGTGGCGACCACCGTTGTCGAGCTGGGCATCGACGTCCCCAACGCGACCGTCATGATCGTCGAGGACGCGGATCGATTCGGCATCGCGCAGCTTCACCAACTGCGCGGGCGTGTCGGCCGCGGCCGCTGGGGGGGGATCTGCTTTATGTGCGCGGGCGAGGCGGCGCTCGCCGACGACGCGGGCCGGCGGCTGGCGCTCGTCGCTGCCAACGACGACGGCTTCTCGCTGGCGGAGGCGGATCTCCGGCAGCGCGGCGCCGGCGATCTGTTCGGGACGCGGCAGGCGGGGGCGCCGCCGCTCGAGCTGGCGCGCATCGAGGAGGTAGCCGAGCTGCTCGAGATCGCGCGGCGCGAGGCGGCGGCCGTGCTCGCCGCAGATCCCGCGCTGGCCGCACCCGAGCACGGCCTGCTCGCGCGCGCGGCGGCGGCGCGCGGCCAGACGATGTTCGCGGGAGACGCAGGGTGACCGCGCTCTGGATCCTCGCCGGTATCGTCGGCGGCGCCGTCGCCGGGCTTGTCGACACGGGCGTCGCGATCGCCGGCGGCATCGGCGGCATGACGGTCGTCAAGGCTCTGCGTCTGGCCGCGCTGTCGGCGGGTCTGGTCGCGTCCGCGGGTGGACTCGCCGGTCTGGTCCTGGCGGCGGGCGATGCGCTGGCGCGACGCACGCGGCGGCCGGCGTATACAGCGGGCGCGTTGTGGACGCTCGCGTTCGCGCCGCTCGTCATCTACGACGCGTTCGCGCTGTTTTCGGGCCCGCGCGCCGCGCGCATACCGGCGCACGCGGCGATCTCGATCGCTGTCGTCGTCATCGGCCTCGCGGCGATCGCGCTGGCGGCGGTTGCGTTCGTCCGGCTGGGCAGCCGCGCCCCGCGCGCGCTCTCGATCGCCCTCGGCCTCGCGGGCATCGGCGCGGCGGCCGCGAACCGCTTCCTGTTCCCGCGGCTCTATGGCTGGTTTCACGTCACGCTGTCGGTGGCGACGATGGCGCTGTTCGTGCTCGCGGCGCGGCTGCGCGCGCGGGAGGGCCGCCGGCCGCTGGTCATCGTGTCGGCCGCGGTCGCGGCCGTGGCCGGCTGCGCGTTCGCGCTCGTCGAGGTGCGGACCAGCCAGGTGATGCGCTACGTGGCGCACGAGCGCACCGCGCTGGCAGCGCTGGTCCTGCGTGGCGTTCCCGTACCGATGCAGTCGGCGCCCAACGCCCACGTGGCCAGCGAGCGGCGCGCCGCCGAGGTCGCGCTGCCGCCTTTGCCGGCGGGGCCGCGCCGGCACGACGCCGACGTCCTCCTCATCACGATCGACGCGCTCCGCGTCGATCACGTGGGCGCGTTCGGCTATCGCCGGCCGACGACACCGAACATCGACGCGCTCGCCACAGGCGGCACCCGGTTCACGCACGCGTACGCGCAGGCGCCCCACACGTCGTTCTCGGTAGCGTCCATGCTGACCGGCAAATACTTCCCGACGCTGGCGCGGCTGGCGCCCGGCGAGCGTCACGAGCCGCTCGCGGCGGTGCTGCGCAAGGTCGGCTGGCGAACCGCGGCCTTCTACCCGCCCGCCGTGTTCTACATCGACGCGAAGAAGACGGAAGATTTCGCGAAGACGAACTTCGACTTCGAGTACGTGAAGTTCGAGTACATCGACGCGAACAAACGCGTCGACCAGGTCCTCGCGTATTACGCGGACGTCCAGCCGCCGCGCTCCTTCGTCTGGATCCACTTCTTCGAGCCGCACGAGCCCTACGACCGCCACGAGGGCTTCGCGTTCGGCAGCAGCGACATCGATCGTTACGACAGCGAGATCGCCTACACCGACGCGGCCGTCGGACGCCTGATCGCCGCGGCCCGCAAGCGCCGGCCGGACACCATCGTCGTGGTGGCGGCGGACCACGGCGAGGAGTTCGACGAGCACGGCGGCCGCTACCACGGCACGACGCTGTACGACGAGCAGCTGCGCGTCCCGCTCATCATCTCGATCCCGGGGATCCCGGCGCACGTCGTCGACGGTCCTGTCGAGATGCTCGACGTCGCGCCGACGTTGCTGAACATGCTCGACGTCCCGGTACCCGTGCGCATGCGCGGCACCGACCTGGGTCCGTGGCTGGCGGCGCCGCCCGCGCCTTCGTCGCGGCTGCCGCCCGCGTTCGCCGAGGTCGAGGACAAACGCATGGTCGTCGCCGGCACCGACAAGCTGCTGTGCGACCTGCACTGGGGCACGTGCGCGTTCTATGACCTGGCCACGGATCCGCACGAGCAGCGTAACCTCGCCGAGACGCGGCCCGATCGCGCCGCCGCGCTGCGGACGATCCTCGACGACTGGCTGGACGGCCACGTTCGCTTCGAGCCGCTGCTGGCCAAGGGCGCCGCCGATTCGAAAGGCGGGTTGTTGCCCAAGGCGATCGAACGCGGCCGCCTGGGCGATCTGCTGGCCGGGCCGGAGCTGGCCGCGATCATGACGTCGGACGCGCCGGCGGCGCAGCGGCGCGAGGCGGCGCAGCTGCTGGTGGCGCTGCCGGCCCGGCCTGAGACGGCCGCCGCGCTGGCGCGGGCGGCCGCGGATCCCGATCGCGAGATCGCGGACTGGGCGGCGGTGGGCGCCGCACGGCTAGGCGACAAGGCGGCGCGGCCGCGCGTGCAGGCCATCGTCGCCGACACGGGTGCGGAATCGAACCTGCGCGTGCGCGCGGCGCTCGCGCTCGCGGCGGTCGGCGACGCTGGCGGCGTGCCCGTGCTGGGTGACGCGCTCGATCGCTGCGACGACGCGCTCCTCTGCCGCAGCATCATCGCGAGCCTCGGCAAACTGCGCGACAGACGCGCGGTTCCGGTGCTGATTAAGCACCTGCCGGCGGTGCGGATCCGCCGCCAGATCGTGGAAGCGCTCGGCGACATCGGCGATCCCGCCGCGGCGGACGTGTTACTGGAGCGGCTGCGCGGTGACGAGTACGTCCCGGTGCGCATCGCGGCGGCGAAAGCGCTCGCGAAGCTCGGCGACGCGCGCCTCGCGGCGCAGCTGGACGACGCCGCGCGAAAAGAAAAGGAAGCGCCCGTCGTCGCGGCCGCCCGCGCCGCCGCGACCTCGCTGCGCGGAAAGACGAATTGAGTCAGGAGCCCTGGGAGGGTTCCCGAACCCTCCCGCGATGGTACGCGGCGAGCAAAGCTCGCCGGCTCCCCACGCGCCAATTGAGTCGGGAACCCTGGGAGGGTTCCCGAACCCTCCCGCGATGGTACGCGGCGAGCAAAGCTCGCCGGCTCCCCACGCGTTAGATGACCTGAAACGCGCGGGTCCGTGGCACGTTTAGTGAGGCTATGCGGGTTCGTCCACGCCCCGGACCGGCCGTCGTGATCCTGGCGCTGGGCGTCTGCGCGGCGTGCTCGACGCGCAAGCTTCAGCTCGGCTTGCTCGACCTCGACGGAGGACCGGTAGCCGACAACAGGCCGATG